>JAKIWY010000001.1 GCA_022749835.1 Thermoplasmata archaeon
GAAGGAGAAGGTGATCTTCGCGGGGGATCTCGTCATCGTCGGCCTGCAGCCGAGCATCGGTTCGGGGGACCCCCACCATTGGCTCGTGGTCCTGGACGAGATGGAACGGCTCGGGGCGGAGCGGATCGTCCCGGGGCACGGGCCCGTCATCCCATCGGCCGGGATCGCCGAGATCCGTAGCTACCTCGCGGCCATCCTAGAGGCGGCCGACGGCCCCGTTGGGGCACCGTTACCTCCGGCGATTCGACGCTGGGAGGGTTCCCCCGGCCTCGAGGAGAACCTCCGATTCGCCCGGAGTCTGGCCCCGGCCGCCGATCACCGAGGGTGACGGAACGGCTCGATGCGCCTCACCCCCCCAACACCCCAGGACGCTCGATCTCGGGAGCCGGAAGGCGCGTACCGGAGTCCTCCCGTCGCCCTACCGCAAAGTCCCCCAGGGTCGGTCCGCCCAGTTAATGGCCCGCGTCGCCTTAGGGAGGAGCTGCAGGCCACCTCTCCATGCCCGCTTCGACCGACTCGAAGCCCTCTTCGCGCCCCTGGCGTCCGACTTCCGGGGAGCTCGCCCTGGCGATCGTCGCCTCGCTGCTCTTCGGCAGTCTCCTGGGCGGCGTCGCGCCAAGGTCGTCGGAGCCGACCGGAGCTTCTGTCGGCTCCCCGCCCGGAGGTGGACTCGACCATCACGCGGCGAAATCCGGTTCCTCGATTCGAGGCGCGTCCTCGGAGCTCGCTTCCAGCGCCCTGACGCTCGCGGTCGGCACGGCCCCGGACGGAGTCGCATTCGACCCGCTCAACGGGATGGTGTACGTCGCGAACTCCGGTAGCGACAACGTCAGCGTGATCGATGGGACCACGGTCGTCGCCTCGATCTCGGTGGGAGCGCGTCCGGAGGGAGTGGCCGTCGATCCGGCGAACGGCTACATCTATGTCACCGACTACGCCGCGGCCAACGTCAGCGTCATCGACGGGGCCACCAACACGGTCGTCGATACGATCCCCGTAGGATATTCCCCGACATCGATCGCCTATGACGGTTGGAACGGGGGACTCTACGTCGTCAATCTGGGATCGGCCAACGTGAGCGTGATCGACGGGGCCACGGACCGGCTGATCGACTCGATCCCGGTGGGACCGAACCCCGAGGGGATCGCCTTCGACGGGGCGAACGGGTACCTTTACGTCGATAGCTACATCTCGTCGAACGTCACGGTGATCGACGGGGCCACCGACAACCTTCGTGCCCCGGTGACCGTACCGTGGCCGGCGTCGAACTGCCACAACTGCAGCTATCCTTCCGCCCTGGCGTTCGACAGCTGGTACGGGACGATCTATCTCGCCAAGTGCGGCGCGAACAATGTGACCGTGATCGATGGGACCACCGACACCATCGGCGGCACGGCCGGTTCCGGCGCCTGCCCCGACGGAGCGGCGTTCGACAACGAGAGCGGATTCGTATACGTCGCGAACTGCGGCGCCTCCAACCTCACCGTCATCAACACGACATCGAACGCCGAGGTCCGCTCCATCCCGACCGGGAACTGCCCGGACGGGGTGGCGTTCGACCACCGCAACCTCAAGCTCTACGTCGTGAACTTCAACGCCGACACCGTTTCCGTCATCTCCACCCCGGCCGCGGATGCGCGGTACCCCGTGGCGTTCCGGGAGTTCGGATTGAACGCGGGAACACTGTGGTCGGTTAGGTTCGCGGGCTCGACCGAGGACTCTGTGACGAGCTCGCTCACGTTCTATGAACGGAACGGGAGCGACTACGTCTACTCGGTAGGCAAGCTCCCGTCCTACCGAGAGAGCCCGGTGGTGGGCACCGTGAACGTTACCGGGGCCACGGTGACCGTGCCCCTCAACTTCACCTTCGTCCCGCCGCCTCCGACCCCCCTTTGGTTCAATGCCACCGGATTGCCTCCGGGGACTGACTGGTCTGTGACCGTGTACGGCGCCGGCACCTACGCCGGGTCGACCTCGAATCACTCCACGACGACGACAGTCGGCTTCGGGCTGCCCGCGGGCTTTGCCGGAAACTACGCAGTCCCCGCGGTCGGACGGTACGTTCCCACCCCGGACTCCGGAATCCTCAGCATCTCCCCGGCGGGAAAGCCCGTGGCCGTGAATCTCTCATTCAGCCCGTTGGGGTCCAACGCTCCCCCGATCTCGGTCGGGCTGTTCGAGGCGAACCCCTCCCGGCTCGCCCTGGGAGGGAACGTGACGCTGACGGTAGGGGTCTACGGAGGCACAACGCCGTTCACGTTCGCATTCTCCGGCCTTCCCGCGGGATGCACCTCGCAGAACCGGTCGACGATCACCTGCGAGCCGGCGGGGCAAGGGGCGTTCGACATCACGGTCCGCGTCTCGGATGAGCTCGGAAGGTCGGCCGGGGCGAACACCTCGCTGACGGTCGGGCCGCCGACCTCGACCGCGACCGGGCCACCCAACGCAAGCTCCACGGGCGCCTCCGGGTCGTTCACGCTCACCATGGCCGAGCTTTGGGGCGCCTTGGGGGGAGCCGTGGGGACGACCGCGATTCTCCTGGCGATCTCTACCAAGCGGCGGACCCGGGACCCGTAGCCCCCGGGCCGGTCGGAACGGGGGGGGCTCGGAAGGAGAGGACCGGTCTTGGATCCTACTTCATCATCGCGATCCGTTGCTTGGTGATCTCGATGAAGTTCGAGATCGCTGTGGTCAGCGGGGTCGCTTGATGACACGTGCACGTGACGAAGGGAGCCCACTGCTGGAGAACCATCTGCATCTTCTCGTGGGAGATGTCGGCGCTGACGTAGTATCCGGTCACGCCGTCCAGGTTGGCATGGACCTCCTTGACCAACCCCGCCTGCACCTGGGCCTTGTGCTGGGCGAGGAACGCTTCGTAGAGTTTCAGTTGCATCCCAAGGTCGGGTCCTAGCATTTCCGGGTGGTACACCCAAGTTCCCCAGTAGGTCGGCATGGTCGAAGGCGGGGTAGGGGATTCGTCCCCTTAATCGTGTCGCAACCCGGCCGGCGTCCGGGGCGTTTTCCGAGGTGGCGGACGACCCTCATCGCATGACCAACGGCCCGGGCGCTGGGTAAGTCGGTGGCGGCGTTCGGGCGGTGGGGTCAGCCGAGGGAGGGTCCGGCAGAAAAGTTCCGCTCCTCCGCGTCAGTCTGGTCGGGCGACCGCCGTTCCGAACTGAATGTCCGATGGCCGCTTCGTGGCCGTACCCGACCTTGCTCTGAGCAACTCGCGATCCTCTGTCACAACGCAATCCGCCCCCCTACACGTTGCGGTCGCCAGGATTAGGGCGTCCGGGAGCGTGAGGCCGTGGGCGCTTCGGATTTCCCCCGCGGTCAACGCGATCGCTTCATCCACCGGTTCGATGGAGTAGGCCTGGGAGGCCCGAACGTGGCTCAGGAAGGGAGTCCAGAGCGCCGGGACCTGGGCGACGGTGAACCCGCATCGGAGCTCCGCGAGGGTGATGACCGAAACCAGGCCCTGGATCCTATCCTCATCCACGGCATTGAGGAGTCGACGGCACGGGGAATGCCCCGCTTCCCCGGGGTCCCGGGCCGCAACGAAGACGTTAGTGTCGATGACGAGCTTGGCGACCCTCACGGCTCTCCCATTCCGCACGAAGCCGACGTTGGAACTCCACCCCCGATTCCTTCGACGGACCCCATGTGGCGATGATGTCGGTCAACCGGGCCGGCCGCGCCTTGCGGAGTACCACTCGATCTCCGGACTCGACCTCAAAGAGAAGCCGATCGCCGGGGTGGATTCCCAACGCGTCGCGGACATCCCGCGGCACGGTGATCTGGCCCTTTTCGCTGACGGTCCCGCTGCCGCTTGCCACGTCGGAACTCCTTTACGATTAAGTAAAGAATACTGGCACATTTAACCATACCGCCGCGCCCCTGCGTTGAATGGGGCGGGGAGACTATCGGGGTGCGACGACGTTCGTCCGCACCGAGGGGCGATGCGGGCTAAGGGAGGACTGCGAGAGGATCGCCAGCCGAGGGAGGGAATCGAACCCCCAAGAAACAGATCTGCAGTCTGTCGCATTAACCATTCTGCCACCTCGGCGCGGGGGTCCCTGACGCGAGGGTGGCTTAAAGGCGTCCGCCCTATATCGGACGGAACCCGCGGGTGGCCCTCAACAGTCCCGTTCGTACCCCCAATCGCACCCTGTCGAACCCCGTGAGCGAACGACCTGCCGGCTGAGCACGTCCGCTTCTCAGCTCCCGCAACAGATCGTCGACGTCCGCCACCTCCGGGCTCACCTCCGTGTAGGCTCGCCCGACCCCCATCGCGTGGTGGGCATCGCTTCCCCCGGTGGCGGAGAGGCCCCGGCGGGTGGCGAGGAGGTGGGCCCGCGCGTTCGCGAGCTCTGAGTTGTGGCCGTTGATCCCTTCGATGCCGTCGACCCGCGCCAGGTCGGCGATGCGCCGGCCCACCCCGTGGCTCCATCGGAACGGGTGGGCGAGAACGGCCACGGCCGCTCGCTCCTTCACCCAATCGAGCGTGTCGGAAAGGGGCCGGTGGGGCGGGGGTGGCTCCGAGACGCCGTAGACTAGGAGGTGTCCTTCGACCGTCGAGACCTCGACGCCCGGCACCAAGAGAAGGCGTGGGTACTCCCGGGCGAGCTCCCGCAGCCGGCCATGACCGGCCGTGGTGTTGTGGTCCGTGAGGGCGAATCCATTGAGCCCGACGATGCCGAGGCGCTCGATCACCGTCTCTACCCGAAGGCCTGAGTCCGGAGAGTTCACGCAGTGCACGTGCAGGTCGAGCCGCAGCGTCGGGGTCATCGGACCTTGGATCCGGGGGCGAGCTCGGGGTCCGGAAGGATCGGTCCGCGTTCGGCGAATTGAAGCACGCTTCCCGTCGACGCCTCTGCGGCGACGAGCCGGACCACTACGAGGGTACCTAGCGGAACCAAGGTGGGCACGGTGACTTCGCGGCCTCCGACGTCCAACCGACAGCCGCCCCCCTCCGAGGGGCCGACCGACCGTCCGACCAGCATCGGGGTGCGTTCGAACTCCTCGTAGCGGATCACCCGGGGGGATCCGCTCGTCCCCTCGATACCCGATCCGGGACTCGCGGTGGCCGGCGACGTGAGGAGTCGGGCGCGGGTTCCGTCATCCGCCGCGAGCAGCATTCCGTGTGACGTGACCTTGCGGATCGTCCTCGGCTCGAGGTTCGCCAACAGGGCGACCCGCCGACCCCGGAGCTGCTCGGGGGAGTAGAACGGCCGGATCCCTGCGACCACGGTGCGAGGTTCCGCCTCCCCCACGTCCAGCCGGATGACGTAGAGTCGGTCGGCGGAAGGGTGGTTTTCGACCTCCAGGATGACCGCGGAGCGGATGTCGAACTCCGCTGGCGTCTTGGTGGTAGCCGTGGGCGACGGCGAGGAGGGCGGGGCCTTGGGCGCGCTGGCCGCCGGGGGAGCCGCGGTCCTTGCTTCCCTTCGCAGGAAGAGGGGGCGGATCTCCCCGAGCTCCTGGGCCGGAGGGACCGGCTCCTTCGCCTGCTCCCAATCTCCGGGGCTCGGTGGCTGGGCGTAGCCGAGCATCCGGAACAGCTCAGCGGAGGAGAACGGGATCACCGGCGAGAGCCAGATCGCGGCGGCCTTGAGGGTCCAGAGGCTCTCGAAGAGGATGCGCCGGCGATCGTCGTCGCTCGCCGACCAGGGCTTGGCGTCATGGAAGCGTCGGTTCGCTTCCCGGACCTCGCCGAGAGCGAGCTCGAGCGCCTCCTTCAGGTGGACCCGCTCGTACTCCGCGGTGATCTTCTCGTGCGACGCCTTGAGCCGCTCGACGAACGCCGCATGCGACGCCCCCGCGTCGCCGGGTGGCTCCGGGACCCGGTTGGCGCAGCGGTCCCTCGTGAGCACGAGGACCCGCTGGGCTAGGTTGCCGTACTGGTTCGACAGGATGTCGTCGGTGACCTGGTGGAACTCCTCCCATCGGAAGTCGGTGTCGTGGTTCTGCGGGGCGAGGAGCGCCGCGTAGAAACGGATCAGGTCCGGGGGGTAGTGCGCGAGCAGCGCCGGCATGAACAGATCCTCGTCGACCGTCCGGGACTTCGAGATCTTCCGCCCATCGACTTGCATCCACTCGTTCGCGGCGACGTCGTACGGCAGCTTCAGCCCGCCGCGGCCGATCAGGATCGCCGGCCAGGTGACCGTGTGAAAGAAGATGTTGTCCTTCCCCAGGAAGTAGTAGGAGCGGACCGGTTCCCTCTCGAGCCAGTAGCGCTCGTAGGCGTCCGGCCGGCCCGCCCGGATCGCCCACTCCTTGGAGGCGGAGAGGTAACCGATGACCGCCTCGAACCAGACGTAGAATCGCTTCGAGGAATACCCTTCGAGCGGGATGGGGATCCCCCAGTCGAGGTCGCGGGTGATTGGGGTCGCCTTCAGGCCTTCTCGCAGGAAATTCTCGACGACCCCCGTGACGTTGGAGCGCCAGTAGCTCTTGTCCGCAAGGTACTCCCGGATCTTCGGCTCGAGCTTGTCGAGCAGCAGGTAGAAGTGCTCCGTCGGACGGAACTCGGCCGGGGTTCCGCAGAGGCTGCACCGGGGCTCCTTGAGCTGGGACGACTCGAACTGGCGGCCACAGTGGTCGCACTCGTCCCCGCGCGCCGCCGGGTCGGCGCAGAACGGGCAGGTGCCGACCAGGTAGCGGTCCGGGAGGAAGCGCTCGTGCTTCGGGCAATACGGGTTCTCGCTCGTCCGCCGGCCGACGAAGCCGTTCTCGAGGAGCGTTAGGAACAGCTCCTGGACCGTCCGCTCGTGGACGAGGGTGTGGGTGCTGGTGAACGTGTCGAAGCTCACCCCGAGGCGTACGAAGGCATCGCGGTTGATCGCGTCGTTGCGCCGCGCGATGGTCTCGGCGCTCGCCCCCTCCTTCTCGGCGGCGACCAGTATCGGGGTGCCGTGCATGTCGGAGCCCGACACCATGAGGACCTCGTCGCCGCGCAGCCGGTGGAAGCGGGCGAACGAGTCTCCGGGAAGGTAGGAGCCGGCGAGGTGGCCGATGTGGAATGGGCCGTTGGCGTACGGCCAGGCTACCCCGACGAAGATCCGCGCCATCGACGTACCGACCCGGCAATCTAGCCGGCGTAGCTCCTTACCTTTTTGCCGGGCGGGCCCGGAGGACCGGGCCCATCCTCTTTATTCCCGGGGCGGCTCGCCCGCCGCATGGATTCAGGGGAGGCGTCCCGGATGGTCCGTCCGTCGGTCCCGGCGGCGGACGCACTCATCGGGGTCAAACGGCCCGTCCTGGGCCACGGCTACGTGGTGCTCGTCGATTACATGGGCAATGACGCGGCGATCGTCCAGGCGGCCCGGGTCTCCTACGGCGTCGGCACGAAGAACGTCCGGGACGACCGCGGTCTCGTCCGCTACCTCCTGAGGCACCGCCACACGACGCCCTTCGAAATGGTCGAGTTCAAGTTCCTCGTCCGGCTCCCGATCTACGTCGCCCGCCAGATGGTGCGCCACCGCTCGGCGTCGATTAACGAGTACAGCGCGCGCTACTCGGTGATACCCGACGAGTTCGACCTGCCTTTGCCCGAAGACATCCGCCGGCAGTCGACGAAGAACCGTCAGGGCCGCGGCGATGCGCTCCCGGACGCGGTCCGGGAGAAGTTCCGCTCTGACCTCGACCGGCTGTCGCGCGAGGCGTATGCGGCCTATGAGCAGGCTCTTGCGGCGGGCGTTGCTCGGGAGACGGCGCGCCTCCTGCTCCCTCTCGCCTACTACACCGAGTGGTACTGGAAGATCGACCTCCACAACCTTCTCCATTTCCTCTCCTTGCGCCTGGACGCCCACGCCCAGGAGGAGATCCGTCGCTACGCGGTGGAAATCGCCGCGATCGCCCGGACGCTCTGCCCGGTCGCGGTCGAGGCGTTCGAGGAGTTCCAGCTCGACTCGGTCTCCCTGAGCCGTCGGGAGCGGGCCGCGATCCGCTCGCTGTTGGAGGGAGCCTCGCCCGAGGCGGCGTGCGTGCGGGCGGGCCTTCCCCTCACCCGACCCGACGGGAAGCCGATGACGAGCGGGGAAGGGGTGGAGTTCCTCGAGAAGCTAGAGCGGATCCGGGAGACCGACGTCTCCTTCGTGACGGAGTGAACCCACCCACCCAGTCCTCTACATCATCCGGGTGCCGGGAAGGGTGCCCGGCTCGTCGGACCCAAGATTCGTCGCGACGTACCGACGCCCGGGAAGGGGGACGTATTGGGCGCTCCCGCGCGGCACGTAGTGTCGTATAACTCTACGAATGTCGTATAACTCGTCTCGTTTTGAATCGTGCGATGAGCGCTTATCGCTGAGAGCGCGGGATCGGGCGAAAATCAGCGACGTTGCCAACCTTGGCACGCGTGCCGGATTTGACCGGGCTGGCCCGCGTCGGGGCCCGCGAGCTGAGGGGATGGGTTACGGTACGACGGTAGAGCCCGCTCCGGTGGAGTAGGGTGCGCCGAGTGGTGGACCGCCCATGCACCCATAGTACGTCGGGACGAGCAGTGCGGGGCCCCCGTAGCAGTTGCCGTACCCCCCGGTGAGCCAAGCCTGCGCGCTCGAGAGGGTCCCATTTACTGCGTTCAAACTGGCGCTGAACATGGCGTTCGAGCTGCAAGCTCCCGGGGAGAACGGCGAGCAACTCGTGTAGATGACGTCCCACGCGCTTGGGCTGGTGTAGGAAGTGTTGTTGAGGGGAAACGGGACAGGAGGGGCACAGGGAGACACCACAGTCGAGTTGGTGCCATTGCAACCGCTCCCATTGTAGTGCCACGGATAGCTCGAGTTGTACGAGACGCTGGTCGTGACCGACCCGCTCACCATCAATTCGCGGACCTGAACGCTCGCATTGGCCAGGAAGGCGCTCCCACCCCAGGAGTTCGCGATATTGACGGCGGTCGGGGAGTCGACCTTGACGGCATCGAGGCCCCCAAAGGTCGTCGTGACCTTCACGAAGCTGGAGGGGTAGCTGCCCGTCGAGCAGGCGGCGGAGAGTTCGGCGTACGCGGTGGCGATCCCCCCGATGACCGTCACGATCAGCGTGTCGCCGGCGGGGTCGGAGAAAGAGATTGCCCAGAACGGCGAGAGTCCCGCGCCGAGCGAGGCGGGGCTGGCCGGGACGAGGACGTTCGTGAACGGCGAGTGGGACGGGGAGCTCCAGGTGCAGTTCGAGCCACTGAGCGCACCGTAGGTGTTGTTGGGGGCGGGCAGCGACAGACTTGCCGCGGTGACCAGCCCCATGGCGTTCACCGCCGTCCACGAGCCGCCGAGCTGGGAGCTGACCTGCGATTCGGCGGCCGCGAGGGCCGACGAGAACGACACGGCGGTCCCGGTTCCAGCGCCACGGCCAGAGTTTCCCGACAACCAGTGGCTCCATGGAGCGCCGGTGGCAAACCCGAGTCCCACGAACGAAAGGGCCAGCAGGACGGCTCCCGCACCCACTAGGACCGCGCGCCTCCCGCGGGGTCGGGGGAACAGGGGGCTCGAGCCAACAGTGGAGGACGCAGGGAACGGGTGGGTGAGATAGTTGGGGGAACCGCCGGAAGGGACGGACGGGGCAGGGGCGGGCGATACCTCGCTAGCGACCATCGATTATCGTAGCCCACTATCGTATTTCATCTCCATGCGGGACGGGTACGGGCATCTCGGGATCGGGAGCCCGCACGGACCGGCTCCGTTCAGAACCTCGGACGGTCTCCCCCTTCGAGGGTGAAACCGGGACGGGGCGAGAACGGCGCCGGACGACCCTCAAACCGTGGGGCCCAGGCGGGCCCGAGGGCGGCCCTTGCCTTCGCATCGCCATCCCCGGAGGCGAGCAGGTCCGCGAGCCGTCGGCTCGCGCCGCCGGCGCGCATCACGCCGAAGCCGTTGAATCCCGAGAGCACGTAGAGCCCCTCGGCACCGGGTACCGGGCCGATCAGTGGATGACGGTCCGGCGTGGCGGTGCACACCCCGGCCCAGCTGCTCACCATTTCGCTCTCCGACCAGCCGGGAAACCGTGCGGCCAGGCTTTCGGCGATATGGGCGAGGAACTCCTCGTCGCCCCCGGTCACGAACCTCTTGGGGTCCGCCTCCCGGTCCTCGGTTCCATCACCGGCCAGGATCCTCCCATTCGACTCCGGCCGGACGTAGACGTCGGTGTCGAGGTCGTGGACGGTCGGGAACGGCTCCGCCGGGCGTCGGGTCGGGCGGAGCAGGGCGGCCTGCGTCCGGTAGGGAACCAGCGGAAGGGGGTGGTCGAGGTCAACGAGGATCTGCTTCGACCAGGCTCCGGCCGCCACGACCAGCTTCCTCGCCCGCAGTATCCCGGTGCTCCGGGTCAGCTCGTAGCGTCCGTCGACGTACCGTAGCGACTCCATCGGCAGGCCGAAGTCGAAGACCGCGCCGGCCTCCCGTGCGCCTTCGGCGTAGATCGTCGTGATCGAGCTCGGCGTCACACAGGCGTCATGGCGGCTCACGAGCGTCGACAGGACGTCGTTGTACCGGCCCTCGGGGACCCACCTCGATAGCTCCTCCGGGCTCGCCTCCTCGACGTCGACCCCCCAGGAGCGCAGTCGCTCCCTCGCCTCGTCGACCGCTTCGGCGACGTTCGAGCGGGCGGTGAACCGGACGAATCCGTTGGCCTGATACGCCGCGGGATCCCACCGGTGGGCGAGCTCCGCGTACTCCCGGTTGCTCTCGCGGGTCACCTCGACGTCCCAGCGGTCCCACAGCTGCTCGGTGACGACGCCCGCCGCCCGACCGCTCGCTCCCGCCGCCGGGGTCGCCGGGTCGTAGACGGTGACCGAGATGCTCCGGCGGGTCAGGTGGTAGGCGAGCGCGCAGCCGGCGATGCCGGCGCCCAGCACGAGAACCTCCGGGTCCGACGCCGCCATTCGCTCCCTTGGGGCAGCGGGGGCTCAGTACTCAGGCTTTGCGCGCTGGTACGCCGCCTTGAGCGCGGTCGTGTCGACGTGCGTGTAGATCTGGGTCGTCGCGACCGAGGCGTGCCCGAGGAGCTTCTGGATGTATCGTATGTCGCAGCCGCGGCTCAAGAGTGCGGTCGCCAGGGTGTGCCTAAGCATGTGGGGCGTGACCCTGCGGGGGATCTCGGCAATGCGCGCCGCCCGTCGGACGATCCGCTCCACGGTCACCGGCCCGACCGGGATGAGGCGGCTGTTCCCCTCGCCGGAGAGTGCCCGCTCGGTGAGGTAGCGGTCGATGGCGGCGCGCGTGCGGTCCTCGAGGACGACCTCGCGGTCCTTGTCGCCTTTGCCGGATCGGACGTGCAGGATGTTCCTCTCGAACTCCACGTCCTCGAGGGCGAGGTGGCAGAGCTCGCCGACCCTCAGACCGCAGAACGCGAGGATGTGCAAGATCGCGCTGTCCCTCGAGGAGTCCTTCACCGCATCGAACAAACGGTGCGTCTCCTCCTCGGAGAGGTAGTGCGGGAGCCGCTCGGGGCGGCGCGGCGCCTCGAGACCGTCGGCGACGCTGAAGCCGAAGCTGCGGAACAGGCACGCGAGCCCCCGGACGGTCGTGTAGAGCGAGTTCTTGCTGTACTTGCGCTCGAGGACGAGGTATTCGCGGTACCGTTCGAGGTCCTTGAGCGTCACCTCATCGAGGGGCTTTCCGACGAACCCGAGGAACGTCCGCGCGATGTGCGTGTACTGCTTGACGGTGCACGGGCTGCGCTCCTGGGCCCTCAACAGGCGAGAGAACCGGTCCACGAGTTCGGGGCCACCGAACGACGGCACTCCCTCCTCGACCGGAGGCGCCGAGAAGGCGTGCCGGCGCCCGGAGGTCGGGCGCTCACGCCCGACTATAGCGGAGGCCATCGACTTTCAAATTGGCCCGGAATGGCCTAATAAAGGCGTGACCCGCAATGGTATCGACTTCGCCCGTTCCGGTCGTCGCTCAAATACGGTGGGCGTGTCCGGCCGCCCGTGCGCTGCTCTCTCTGCGACGAGGAGGCGGTCATCGACCAGCCGTACGCCGGTCAGCATCTTTGCGATCGGCACTTCCGTCGCACGATCGTCGAGCGGCTGCGAAGGGAGATGCACCGGCAACTCCCTCGATTCCCCGGCGGGACCGTCGCCGTTGCGCTCTCCGGAGGGAAGGATTCGGCGGTCGCCCTCACGCTCGCCCACCGCTACTTCGCCCGCCGACCGAACGTTCACCTGGTCGCGCTGACCGTGGACGAGGGGATCGAGGGATACCGGCTCCCGACGATCGAGCGGGCCGCGGAGCTCTGCAAGAACCTCGACGTCCCGCACGAGATCCTTAGGGCGCGCGACGAAGTCGGCAGCACGACCGACGAGGCGGCGCTCCGGATGGTCGGCACCGCACCGTGCTCGTTCTGCGGCGTCTGGCGACGCCAGCTGCTCAACCGAGCCGCGGTGAGGGCGGGAGCGGACGTGCTCGTCCTCGGCTTCAACCTGGACGACCTCGCCCAGACGATCCTCATGAACCTCGCACGGGCGGACCTCGACCGGATCCCTCGGATGGCCCCCCACCGGTCCCGCCAACCCGGCCTCGTGCCACGGATCGCCCCGCTCGCGACGATCCCCGAGCGGGAGGTCTACCTGTACGCGCGCCTCGAGGGGCTTCCGTTCGACCACGGGGAGTGCCCGCACGCACGCCGTGCCGCGCGCAACGTCTTTCGCGAGGCGGTCTGGAACCTCGAGGAGGCACTTCCCGGCACCCGGCACGGCCTCCTCAAGACCCAGGAGCGCCTCCAGGCGCTGTTCGAGACGGTCAAGCCGTCCCGGGCCCCGTCGCTCTGTTCGGAGTGCGGCGAGCCGTCGACCGGCGCCGTCTGCCGCGCGTGCGAATACCGTCGGGCGGCGCGCGAGCCTCTCGCGGGCGGGGAGGGGATCTCCCCGTGAGCGACCCGTCATCCCCGAGCGACCCGAGGGCCTCGATCGCGACCCGGGTGTTCGTCGTGGGGGCAGGGATCATGGGAAGCGGCATCGCCGCCCAGTGCGCTCTCTCCGGACACCTCGTCACCTTGGAGGATGTCAACGAATCGCTCGCGGCCAAAGGGGTGGAGAACGCCCGTCGGGCGCTCGACTCGGCCGTGCGGCGTGGGAAGATCGCCCCGGCGGCGCGCGACGAGGCGCTCGGCCGGATCGACAGCGCCATCGGGCTGAGGCGGGCCGACTCGGCCGACTTCATCATCGAGGCGGCGCCGGAGAAGCTCGAGCTCAAGCGGGGGCTCTTTGAGGAGCTCGAGCGCTCGGCGAGCCCTAAGGCGATCCTCGCGACGAACACCTCTTCGCTCCCGGTGACCTCGATCGCGAGCCGCCTTTCGGACCCCGGCCGGCTGGTCGGGATCCACTTCTTCAACCCCGTCCTCCAGATGGAGCTCGTCGAGCTGATCCCCGGCCACCAGAGCCGGCCCGAGGTCGTGGAGAAGGCCAAGGCGTTCGCGCAAGGCCTCGGCAAGAAGGTCGTTCTCTCGCGCGACACCCCGGGGTTCGTCACCACCCGCGCGCTCGCCGTCCTCGGCAACGAGGCGGTCTTCATGCTCTACGAGGGGGTCGCGACGCGCGACGATATCGACGCGGCGTATCGGCTCGGCTTCCACCACCCGATGGGACCGTTCGAGCTGCTCGACCTGGTCGGGCTCGACACCGCGCTCGCCATCCTGGACGTCCTGTTCGACGGCTTCAAGGACCCGAAGTACCGGGCCTGCCCTCTCCTGCGCACGATGGTCGAGGCGAAGAAGCTCGGCCGCAAGACCGGGGAAGGCTTCTACGTCTACCCGGCGAAGCCGGCGGCTTGAACGTAACGGAGGAGGAGGGCGATGGCCAGCCTGAACGGCGCCGAGGACTTGGCGATCCTCCTCGCCGCCGCGCTCTTGCCGGCGCTCGCCTACCTGACGTGGGTGCGCAAGAGCGAGCAGCACGACGCGGAGCCGTGGGGCCCGCTCCTCTCCGCCTTCGCCTACGGAGCCCTGTTCGCGACGTTCGTCGCGGGGGTCATCGAGGTCATCCTGGTGACCGTCGGCACCGAGCTCTCCACGGCGTACCCCGCCCCGGAGTTCACCTTCCTCAACGGGAACTCCTCGCTCGGGGTCTTCTTCCTGGTCCTCGTGATCGCGCCGTTCGTCGAGGAGGCGTTCAAGGCCGCCGGGCTCATCCAGAAGGCCGGCGCCCTCCGCATGATCTCCGACGGGCCGGTCGTCGGGGCGTCGGTGGGGCTCGGCTTCGGCTTCTTCGAGACACTCCTCTACGGTCTCGGCGCCTTCCTATCCGGCGGCCTGGTCGCCGGTCTCGGCCTCATCTTCGTGCGCAGCATCTCGAGCGTCCTCCTGCACGGCAGCACCACGGCGATGTTCGGCTACGGGTACGCCGAGATGCGCCTCAACGGCCGCTCGGGGCTCGCGGGCGCGTACTATCTCCTGGCGGTCGTCATGCACTCGAGCTTCAACGCGCTCGCCTCGCTGCCGGCGATCCTTTCGTACCTCAACGTGCCGAGCGCTCTCGCCAACGACGCCTCCCTCCTCGCGCTGATCGCGGCGGTCGTCTTCGCCTTCTCGGCGATCGAGCACGTGCGTAGCGTCATCGCGCGCACGAACCTCGCGCTCCCGCCGAGCCCCTCCCAGCGTCTCCTCGGACCCCCCCGGCCCCCGAACTCCCCCGGGGGGTACCGGAGCCGTTAGGCCGACCTCAGGGAGCGTGCGCCTTCGAGCCGGCGTCGCTGCGCCGTTCCCAGGCCGAGTCGCCCATCGCCCGGTAGACGGACTCTGCGTCGGAGTTCGCCGGGGAAACGCCGGCCTGCCCGACGTCGCGGATGCGCGCCTTCTTGAGAAGCCAGTAGTGGATCCGCCAGGTCTTGCCGCGCGAGACGGTGGCGTCCTCCTCCTCGCTGGTCAGAAGACCCTCCTCCTCGAGCCGGTAGAACCGGTCGCGGTCCTCGCTCGACAGCTTGTTGTCGAGCACGCTGCTCTCGAGACCGAAATACCCGAGGACCATCCGGGCCGTCGGCACCGCCTCTTCGGCGGTGAGCTTGCCGTGGGCGACGAGGGTCCGCTCGATGGCACGCGTCAGCTCCGCCTCGTTGATCGAGCTCATGGGAACGGTCGTGCTATCGTGGAGGGCGTCAAGTAGCTATCCCCGCACTGGAACTCCGGGGACGGGGCCGGGAACCTCGGCCGGCCCGGATGGGCAACCTTTACCGTGCCCCTCCGCTGGCGCGAACCCCAGGGCAGCACGAATGGAGGCCGGGACGTCGACCTTTCCGATCGACGACAAGGTCCGGGCCGCCGCGCGTGCCGCGCGCCCCCTGGGACTGTGCCCGGAATGCTACGGGCGGATCTTCGGCCGCCTCGGCCATGGCCTGAGCAACCCGGAGCGCGCCGAACGGCTGAGCGCCGAACTCGGCGAGCCGCTTCCGGCAACACCGGACCCCTGCGCCCTCTGCCACGGTGCCTTCGACCGGTGGGAGACCTGGGTGGAGCGCTCGCTCTCCGCCACCGCCGGGTTCGAGTGGCATCGGTTCTCCTGCGGCTCCCGGTGGGAGCCCGAGACGCTCGCTCGCGAGGAGGCGAACTGGGTGATGGTCGGGAGCGAATGGGGGGAGAGCGCCCGTGGTGCCTTCAACCGGGAGCTCGGAAAGCGCATCGAGGCGCGCACCGGCTCCCCCGGCGGGCCGGAGCGGCCGGAGGTCGTCATCCTCGCCGACCTTCCGGTCGGCCGGGTCGAGCTCACCGTCCTCTCCCTCTACCTAAGGGGGCGCTACCGCAAGTTCGACCGGACCGTTCCCCAGACCCGCTGGCCGTGCCGACGCTGCCAGGGGCGCGGCTGCGAGACCTGCTCCGGCACCGGCAAGACCTATCCCACCAGCGTCGAGGAGCTCGTCGCCGCCCCGGTGCTCGCGGTGACCGGGGGCCTCGGAAGCCGCTTTCACGGGATGGGCCGTGAGGACATCGACGCCCGGATGCTGGGCGACGGAAGGCCGTTCGTCCTCGAGCTGCTGCAGCCGAGGGTCCGCACCCTCGACATCCCGTCCCTCGTCGGCCAGATCAACTCGCAGGCCGCCGGGCGCGTCGAGGTCTTGGAGCTCGCCCTTGCGCAGGCGGCGGACGTCGTCAAGGTCAAGGAGGCGAGCCCCCAGAAGAGCTACCGCGTCGACATCGCCGGGGATTACGAGGTGGGCAAAGTTAATGAGGCGCTGGCGTTCGTAGCGGGCCGGGCCATCGCCCAGCGCACGCCGCAACGCGTCGTTCACCGCCGCTCCGACCGGGTTCGCTCCCGTCGGGTCGTCTCGGTACGGCTCGTCGAGAGCGGGCCGGGACGATTCGTGCTCGAACTGCGCGCAGACGCCGGAACGTACGTGAAGGAGTGGGTGGAAGGAGATGGAGGGCGCACCGAGCCGAACCTCTCGAGCCTTCTCGGGGTCCCGCTCAAGGTGACGGCGCTCGACGTAGTCCAGATCCACGATAGGGAGGCGTAACCATGGTCAAGAGCTCCAAGGGATTCCGCTCGAGAAGCCGCGGCACGTTCACGAAGGACGTGCGGGAGCGCGGGCTGCCCCCGGTGACCCGGTTCCTCCAGAAGTTCGAAACCGGCGACAAGGTGATCGTCCGGATCGAATCCTCCGACCCCCACGGGATGCCCCACCCGCGCTACCAGGGCCGCGTCGCCACGGTCGTCGAGGGCGTCGGCCGGGCGTACAAGGTGACGTTCCTGGACGGCGGCAAGCGGAAATGGCTCATCGCGAACCCGATCCACCTCATCCCGGCCGGCTCCCAGAAGGCCGCAGGGGCCCCGGATGCCTGACCCGGTCCCGCTCTCCCAGGTGAAGGCGCTCCTCACCGAGGAGGCCGCCCACCGGACGCCGCCGCGCGAGGCGACCCTCGCCCTCCAGCATTCGGAAGGGTTCGCCCGACTGACGGTCCCCGACACGGACAAGCTCGTCCGCGAGCTTCGGACCCTACCGTACGTCGATGCCGCGCTCGCGGTGAAGATCGCCGACGTGCTCCCGCAGTACCCCGAGGAGGTCCGTCTCCTCTTCTCGAAAGAACGCGTCGTGCTGGACGAGGCGCAGATCACCCGCCTCCTCGAGCTGGTCGCCCAGTACAAATGAGCGGGGGCCGCCCCCTTGGAAAGCCACGTCTACCTGCTCGACGCGCTCACGACGCCGCGCGGTAGCGAACCCATCGCCCTCGCCATCGGGGCCTCCGAACTCAAGCTCTTCGAGCTCGTCCTTCGCCCGGGCCCCCCTCCGGCGGCGGGGAGCCGGATGGAGCTGGGGTCCGGACCGGGCTCGAGCGGGCCGGTCGACCACGTGAGGCGTCGGATCGGCTACGAGGAGCTCACGGCGGCGGCCCGCACGCAGCTTGCCGAGACGCTCCCTAGGCTCGTCCTCGCCGACCCGGCGCGTTACTTGCGCTTCTTCAACGAGGCGCCGGCAATCTCCCGCCGCCTGCACGTGCTCGAACTTCTGCCGGGGATAGGAAAGAAGACGATGCAGGCGCTCCTCGACGAGCGTCGGAGGGCGACGTTCACCTCCTTCGCCGACATCGAAGCACGGCTCCACCTCAAGAACCCCGAGAGGCTCATCGCGGAGCGGATCGAGCGGGAGTTGAGCCATGCCGACGAGAAGTACCGTCTCTTCGTCGTCCCGTAGTCCGCCGTCCGACGCGGGGCTGCCGGCGCCCGATTCCGCGCGGGCGGTCGAGGAGACCCTGGCGGGCCTGGGGGTCCGCCCGTCGAGGCGGCTCGGCCAGTCGTTCCTCGTCGACGCGTTCGTGGCGGATGCGGAGGCGGCGCTGGTCGCCTCGAGCGACCCGTCCTCCGTCGTGGAGATCGGCGGCGGTCTCGGGATCCTGACGGAGGCGATCGTGCGACGGGGCCTCTCCCCCCTCACCGTCGTCGAGCGCGACCCCCGGCTCGTCCGCTTCCTGCGGGGGCGCTTTGCGCAGCGAGCCCGCGTGATCGAGGCGGACGGCGCCTCCTTCGAGATCCCCAAGGGAGCGGTCGTCGTCGGGAACCTTCCGTTCTCCGTGGCGACGCCGATGCTCATCCACTGGATGGAATCCCGTGTGAAGGCGGTCGTCGCGATGGTGCAGAAGGAGGTCGGGGACCGGCTCTGCGCCTCGGAGGGCTCCAAGCTCTACGGACGGCTGTCGATCGTCGCGGCCCTCTACGGGAGCGTCGAGCCGTTCCAGGTCGTCCGTTCCTCCTCCTTCTTCCCGATGCCCGAGGTGGAAGGACGGGTGATCGTCTTCCGACGCCACGAGGGGGAGCTCCCCGCCCGCTCCCCCGAGCGGGTGGTCTCGGTCGTGCGGACCCTCTTCTCCTCCCGGAGGAAGAAGCTCGGCAACCTCCTTCCGCGCCTGGCGAGCTCGCGCACCGACGCCAAGGAGCTCGCGCGCCGGGCGCAATGGCCCGAGGATTGGCAGGACCGACGGCCGGAGACGCTCCCGCCTTCCGACTTCTTCCGGCTGGCGGACGTCCTGGAAGAGCTGCGTCCGCACCCCGAGGTTCGGCATCCTTAAGCGGTCCCTCCCCGATCGAGTAGGAGAAATCCTCGATGCTCCACCCACCTGTCACCGCAGCCGCCCTCCGGCCCGGCCGCAACGGCCGAGCTCTCGACCGGCGCCCGCCGGCACCCAAGACCGTCTGAGGGCGACCGGATGCCAACGCAAGAGTTCCCGAATCCCGTCGTTCGCACGGTCCTCGTGCGCGACGTCGGGCCGTTCGTGCCGGTCTGGCTGTTCGGGGTCGTGCTCGCGGTCAGCCTCGACCGGCTCGGCCTCGGGGTTGCTCCCCTACCGCTCGGGAACCTGGCCGCGTTCACGGGGGCGTACACCACCCTCGTCTTCGGCCTGGTCGGGGTGCGATTCTACTGGGATCGGTTGAACTGCCCCAGGGCGATCTCGCTCGACGGCGACCAGGTCGTCGGCCTCGCCGGCTCGCCATCGGCATCCGGCCCGAAGAGGATCCCCTTCGGGAGCATCCACGCCATCTCCGTCGGCGGTCTCTTCGCTCCCCGCCTGGACGCACGCCCGGCGCAACCCGATGGTCGGTCGCACCGTTGGGAAGTGCTCTTCCTCACCCGCGAGAACGCCGTCCGAGTCCGGGACGCGTGGGAGGAGTGGGTCCGGCGGGAAAGGGCGATAGCGCTCGGCGCAGAACTCGCCGACGCCGCGGGGTTCTAGCCGGGCTCCCTCCCCCGCCGGCACATGCCCCCTTTTGGTACGGCGGGCGAGCCGTTATCGGAGTTCCGGGGAGTGCGGGATCGGACCGTCGTGATCGACACCGAGCACCTGACGAAGCGCTTCGGCGGCCAGGCGGCGGTCGAGGACTTGAGCCTGCTCGTCGCCGCCGGCGAAGTGTTCGGCTTCCTCGGGCCGAACGGCGCCGGGAAGACAACCACCGTCCGGATGCTCGCGGGGCTGATCTCGAAGACGAGCGGCTCGGCCCGCATCGCCGGGCACGAGGTCGGCCCCGAGGACTCCGCCCTTGAGATCCGCCGGATCGTCGGGCTCCTCCCCGAGAACGTAGGACTCTACGAGGCACTGAGCCCGTACCAGATCCTCGACTTCTTCGGTCAGATGTACGACTGCCCCGACGGCCCGCGGCGGGCGAACATCGAGCGGCTGCTCCGCCTGTTCGACCTGTGGGAGCTCAAGGACCGGCCCGTCGCGACTTTCTCGAAGGGAATGAAGCAGAAGGTCGCCCTCGCCCGGGCGCTCGTCCACGACCCGAAGCTCCTGTTCCTCGATGAACCGACTGCGAACCTCGACCCGGAGGCCGCGAAGACCGTCCGGGACTGCATCCTTGCGCTGAAGAAGGAGGGTCGAACGATCTTCCTCACCACCCACAATCTCGACGAGGCACAGCGCATCTGCGACCGGGTTGCGATCCTCAGGACGAGGCTTCTGACCGTCGGCGCCCCCGACCAGTTGCGGGCCTCGCTCTCCGGCCATCGGACGCAGGTGAGGCTCGAGCGGACCGACGACACCCTTCTTCACCAGGTCCGAGAACGCCTTTCGCCCCGGCGCGTCGAGCGCTCCGCCGAGGGGTTCGTCGTGGAGGTCGAGGACCCGGACCGGGAGAATCCCGAGGTCGTCCGGGCGATCGTCGAGGCCGGCGGCCGGGTCCGCTCGGTGACGGAGGTCGGCCCGTCCTTCGAGGACGTCTATCTCAAACTGGTCCGCGGGTGAGGAGCGGTCGACGATGCGCGTGGCCAAGGCGTGGATCGTCGCGAAGAAGGAGCTCGCCGTCCTCCGCAAGACCAAGAGCGTCCTCTACTCGGTGCTCGCCTTTCCCCTGTTCGTCGCGGTCGGACTTCCCCTGGTCGTCATGGCCGCCGGCGGTCGTGGCCCGGGCATTCCCGCCTCCGTCCTCCCCGTCCTCCTCGACTCGTTCTCCTTCTTCTTCATCATCGGAACGGCCGCGCTCCCGGTGACGATCGCCTCCTACAGCCTCGTCGGCGAGAAGGTGGAGCGCAGCCTCGAGCCGCTCCTCGCCACGCCGGCGACCGACAGCGAGATCCTTCTCGGCAAGGGCCTCGCGGCGTTCCTTCCCCCGATCGTCTCGACGTACGCGGGCTCGGTGGTGTTCATGGCCCTCATGGACAAGTTCACCATCGCCAAGCTCGGCTACCCCTACTTCCCCAACCCGACGATCGCGATCATCCTCATCGCCATCGCACCGCTCGCCTGCCTGCTGAGCGTGGAGAGCGGCATCGTCATCTCCTCGCTCGTGAGCGACATCCGCTCGGCCCAGCAGGTCGGGGGCCTGATGATCCTTCCGTTCGCGGCGATCTACGTCGCCAGCGAGATCGGGCTCCTCCCGCTCACGTGGCTCAACCTCCTGGCGATCTCGGGAGTCCTGCTCGTCGTCGACCTCCTCCTCTACTTGGTCAGCCGCGCGACGTTCCGGCGGGACGACATCCTTACGCGCTGGAAGTGACGGGGGCCGCCGTCCTCCCGTTGCCGCACTCCCGAACCCGGCCGTTGATCGATTCCGCGGTCGGCGCCCCCGGGCATCCGTAAACCGAACAGCCGCTCCTGGAGTACGTCTCCGCACGGTTCACCCAGGAATCGAAGTGGCCCGGATTCGACCGTGATTCCCGCGACTTCTTGCGCTCGACGAAGTAGCGGCGCGGCGACCCGCCGCTCCCCGCTACCCACCCCCCCTTCGAAAAGCCGCCGGGGCGGGGAACCGGGGGGTTTCGGGACGGCCCAACACCCGGGGAGTTGGCGCGCCCGCATCGGGCGGCCGGGGCAGAGAATCCGACCGCGCGAGGTGCGTTTGGCCGCCGGGATTACCCCGACGGTCGAACAAAGTCTATATAGAAGTCCTGATTGGCTACTGTTGGTGCCAACGATGATGCAGGGAACGCCGATTCTGGTTTTGAGGGAAGGGACCGAGCGCGCGCGCGACAAGAGCGCTTCGTCCAGCAACATCGCCGCCGCGCGGGCGATCGCCGACGCGGTGCGCACGACCCTCGGGCCCCGCGGCATGGACAAGATGCTCGTCGATTCGATGGGCGATGTCACGATCACCAACGACGGCGTCACGATCCTCAAGGAGATCGACGTCGAGCACCCCGCCGCCAAGATGATCGTCGAGGTCGCCAAGACCCAGGACCAGCAGGTCGGGGACGGGACCACGACGGCCGTCGTGCTCGCCGGAGAGCTCCTCAAGCGCGCCGAGGGCCTCCTCGAGCAGAACATCCACCCGACCGTCATCACCCGCGGCTACCAGATCGCCGCCCAGGAGGGCCAGCGCCTCCTCACCAAGGAGATCGGCACGACCGTCAAGGTCGACGACGAGAAGATCCTCATCGCCTGCGCCTCCACGGCGATGGGCTCGAAGGGCGTCTACGGCTCGCGCGAGGAGCTCGCGAAGATCGCCGTCAGCGCGGTCCGCAAGATCACCGAGGTCCGCGGCGACCGGACGATCGCCGACGTCGACCAGATCAAGGTCGAGAAGCGCCACGGCGGCACGATCGCCGACACCCAGCTCATCGACGGCATCATCCTCGACAAGGAGCGCGGCCACCCGAGGATGCCGAGGGAGGTCCACGGGGCCAAGATCGCCCTGCTCAACTCCGCCCTCGAGGTCAAGAAGACCGAGATCGAGAGCAAGATCAACATCAAGAGCCCGAGCCAGATCCAGGGCTTCCTCGACGAGGAAGACAAGACGTTCCGCCGCATGGCGGACCAGGTCAAGGCGTCCGGCGCCAACGTCGTCGTCTGCCAGAAGGGGATCGACGACGTCGTCCTCCACTACCTCGCCAAGGCCGGCATCTTCGCAGTTAAGCAGGTCAAGGAGAGCGATCTGCAGAAGCTCGCCCGCGCCACCGGCGCCAAGATCGTGACCGGGATCTCCGAGCTTTCGAGCACGGACCTGGGAAGTGCCGAGCGCGTCGAGGAGAAGAAGGTCGGGGACGATGACATGACCTACATCACCGGATGCAAGAACCCCCGCTCCGTCTCGATCCTCATCCGCGGCGGGACCGAGCACGTGACGCAAGAGGTCGAGCGCGCGCTCGAGGACGCCCTCAAGGTCGTCTCGAGCGTCATCGAGGACGGGGTCGTCTGCCCCGGTGGCGGCGCGACCGAGATCGACCTCGCCGTTCGGCTGCGCAAGTTCGCCCCGACGATCGGCGGGCGCGAGCAGCTCGCGGTCGAGGCGTTCGCCCAGTCGCTCGAGGCGGTGCCGTGGGCGCTCGCCGAGAACGGCGGCTACGACTCGATCAACACGCTCATCGAGCTGCGCGGTGCCCACGACGGGCCGAACGCGAACCGGAACATCGGCGTCAACTTGGCGGACGGCAAGGCGGCGGACATGTGGAACCTGCACGTCGTCGAGCCGGCGCGCGTCAAGCGCCAGGCGCTCTCGAGCGCCGTCGAGGCCGCGAACATGATCCTCAGGGTCGACGACGTCATCGCCTCGAAGAAGAGCGCCCCCGGTCCATCTCCCGGCGGCGGCCACGACCACTGAGCCGATCGCCCCGAACCTCTTCCTTCCGCCCGCCCGGTCGATGAACTCTTATCGGGGTACGGATAGCCGCGGACCGCCATGAGGACGAAGGCTGTCGAGGGCGTCCTGCGCCTCGACATCGTCACCCTCGACCCGAGGCCGGCGGTCTACCTCGCCTACGACGGCTTGGGGGGCCTCTCCCAGCGCCCGCTGCTTCGCGACCTGGTCGAGGAGCTTCAGCACAAGGGGCCGGACGACCTCAAGACGTTCCTCGAGGCGCTTCGCCGCCACCGCTCGGGAATGGTCCACGTCTACTTCTCCGACTACGTGAGCTACGGCATCGGCGGAGGGGACGCCACGGCGGAGTTCTTCTTCGGCACGTTCCTGCTGCTCTTCGAGCCCAAGCCGAGCAAGGAGTCGACCGAGCCGGACTCCCTCATCCTCCTGAGGCCTGGCGGCGCCGAGCGTCTCCCCCTCGAAGGGATCGCCGGTTGACCCCACCCTAAAGCTCGGGTCCGGCCCGTTCGTCGGGCGCTACGCTTTTCCCCCGGAGACCTCCCTCGGAGGTCGACCGATGGTCGACGCGGACGACTCCCATCTCGTGACCGAACGGCGGCAGAAGGCCGCTCGATACCGCTCCGCGGGCAAGGAGCCGTACCCCTGGGATTTCCCGGGGCGCGTCCCGACCTCGGAGGTGCGCGCGGCCTGCCAGGGCCTTTCGAACGGCGCCGCCGACGAGGCGCGTACCCTCAAGGTCGCCGGCCGCCTGAAGATCGTCCGCCAGCACGGAAAGAGCGCCTTTCTCGACCTCGAGGACCGGTCGGGGGCGATCCAGCTGTTCGCCCGGGTCGACGAGCTCGGCGAGGAGGGGTACGCCGACCTCCTGAGCGTTCTTGACCCCGGGGACATCATCGGGGCGACCGGTCACCCACTCGTGACCCGCCGCGGTGAGCCGTCGGTGCGCGTCGACTCCGTCGTGCTGCTCGCGAAGGCGATCGCGCCCCCGCCGGAGAAGTTCCACGGCCTGCAGGACCCTGAGGAGCGGCTTCGGCGCCGGTACGTCGACCTGCTCTCGTCCCGGGAGAGCCTCGCCCGGTTCACGGCCCGCACGCTGCTCGTCCGGGAGCTGCGGGCGTACCTCGACGGCCTCGATTTCCTCGAGGTGGAGACGGCGACGATCGTCCCGGTGGCGAGCGGCGCCGCCGCCCAGCCGTTCGTCACCCACTCGAACTACCTCAACGCCGAGCTCCAGCTCAGGATCGCCCTCGAGCTCGCGCTCAAGCGCCTCTTGGTCGGCGGGATGGAGCGGGTCTACGAGGTCGGCCGATGCTTCCGCAACGAGGACCTCGACACCACCCATTCGCCGGAGTTCTCGATGCTCGAGCTCTACTGGGCGTATGCGGACTACTCCGATATGCGCCGCCTGGTCGAGGGGATGTTCGCGCGCCTGGCCGAGGTCGCCGCGAAGGCGCTTCCCGACCTTCCCGCCGCCCGGGAGGCCCCCGAGCTGTTCCGGCCGCCGTTCGCCACCGTGGATTACGTCGGCGAGCTCGAGAAGCGCTCGGGGATCGCCGACCTGCTCGGGAGGAGCCGGGAGGAGCTGAGAGAGCTCGCCCGCACGGTGGGCGCGACGGTTCCGGACGATTCCCCGAAGGGAAAGTTCATGGACAAGCTTTTCGAGCATTACGTCGAGCCGCACCTCATCCGCCCGACGTTTGTCCTCGATTTTCCCGCCGACACCACGCCGCTCGCCAAGCGGCACCGCAGCCGGCCGGGGCTCGTCGAGCGGTTCGAGCTGTTCGCCCGCGGCTACGAGCTCGGGAACGCCTACACGGAGCTCAACGACCCGGACGAGCAGGAGGCCCGCTTCAAAGAGCAGCTTTCGGGCCGCGGAGAGGACCACTATGCGCTCGACACCGACTTCATCGAGGCGCTCCGCTACGGCATGCCCCCGGCGACCGGGTACGGCGGCGGGATCGAGCGGCTCGTGATGGCGCTCTGCGGAGTCTCGTCGATCAAGGACGTGATCCTTTTCCCGCCCGTCAGGGCGAGGTCGCCCAAGGCGTAGGCCTACAGCTCGGCGCGCAACTTCTGGTCGCGCTTCCGATAGGCGAGGATTCCCCCGGTCGCCACCAGGACGCAGAGACCGAGAGCGCCGAGGTAGGGGACGCTGCTCCCGCGCACCAGCTCCGGAAGGTTCGAGACAAAGGGCGGGAGGATCGAGGGGTTGGCGATCGCAAAGGTGACGGTCCCCCGGGTGACCGAAGCGCCGCCGGTCGAGGCTCCCAGAAGGAGGTTGCCGACGCCGCCGGTCCCCTGGTTCGCCCCGGCGAGGACGGACTCGCTCGCGCCCCCGGTGACCCCCACGGTCGGCGCCCACGTGACGAGCGTGGTCGGGCCAGACGGGCCGATCCCCTCGATCCCGTTGAGGCCGGGGGTCCACGAGGGGGGGGCGGTCGACAGCGCGGCGCCGGAGGCGCACGGCGAGGGTCCGAGCATCGGCCCTCCGCCGGAGCCCGCGCAGGTGGAGAGGCTCCCCGGGAAGTTCTGGGAGATGCCGAACTCGACGGCGATGAGGTCGCTCGTGTTGAGGTACGGCCAGCTCTGGAGCGTCCACTGCAGGAGGACCCCCGAAGCTTCGGAGGAGCTCGCGAGCGAGTAGCCGGTGACGAGGGTCGCGACGCCGATCTGACCGGGCTCGCTCCCCTGACCGGGGTGCGGGGCCAGGGGAGGCTTTCCGACGACCGAGACGACGGGGATCTTCATGCTCAGGTTGAACCACCAACCGCCTGCGGCGGTCGAGGTCGCCTGGCTGACGAGCGTCGCTTGGCTCATATCGGCCTGGGCAACGACCCCCGGCGGTGAGCCGGGGATCGGGACGAGCTCAACGATCCCTTCGACCACGAGCGTCGAAAGGATCGACCCGTTGGTATCCTGCGAAAGCTGGACCGACGGGAGCGCGGTGGGGACGGAGACGGTCACTCGCCCATTGTCGAACCACGAGGTGGGTTGGCTGGCGGGGAGGAACGCGTTCGGCCGCAAGGGAGAGGGGGAGTGGGTCCCTACAGTCACGAGAAGACCGGACGCAATGGTCAGGAGCGCCGCACCGACCACAAAGGCCGCCGGGCGCACCGCGAGCGTCGTCGTCCATCCCCCCCGCGCTAGGTGGCTTTGCGGGCGACCCCCCCTATAACCGTTCTCGAACAGCCCTTGAACTCTTTTCATGGGTGAAGCTCCGTCCAGAACCTCAGGAATCGGTCCACCGTCCCCTCCGGGAGCGGGGGGTACTTCAGCAGGACCTGGTGGACCGTCTTCGGGTCGATCAGACGAACGATCCGCTGGCTCCCCTGCCCCTCCCGTCGGAGCGTACCGGCCGCTTCGAGACGCTTGAGGAAATACGAAAGGTTGGGGCCGGTGGTGGCGACCGCCTCCCCGAGGGCGGAAGGGGTCGTCGGGCCTTCGAGGTACAGATGCAACAGAAGCGCCCTTGGCACGGGTTGGCGGAGCAGCGAGAGTATCTTCTGTTCCGCCTCGGGGATCGGGGGGCTGACCCCGGGGACCGCGCCCGGAAAGCAGCACTTGTAGCCGCCCTGGAAGCGCAGCGTGATGAGCCCCTCCTTCCCGAGGCGGTAGAGGTGGTAGTCGAGCGTCCCGATCGGGATCGAGAGGCGACGGCGGATCTCGCGCAGGTGGACGCCCGGGTACCGCTGGACGAACGTGAGGAGCGCCTCCGCCCAGGTCCCCGACCGCTCCTCGACGCTCACGGCGTTCCCTTCCCGCTCAGCGAACGAGCGTCGCCACGAACAGGACGACGAGAAGCGCCGCCTCGAACAGGGCGCTGAGCGCGAGCAGCGAGGTGGGGCTCCAGCCGGAGGTGAACAGCCCGATGCTCACGACGGCGCCCTGCACGGCGATCAGGAGGAAACCGGTCGCCACCAGGGCCATCCGGGGCGAGGGGGCGCGACGGAACGCGAGGAGGCCGAGCGCCCCCAGGACGGCGCCGAAGACGGCGACCCCGGCGAAGGCGGCGTTGGTCAGCGACGTGAGGTCCATGGGTCGAGGCGAAGGAAGCAACCTGACCATTTATAGCGGGAGTAGCGTGAGAAACCGTCGTACCATGAGCGGAGCGTCCCTATCGGAGGATGGGGCGCTCCCCCTCGAGGTGGCCGGGCTCGCCGTCGCCTACGGAGAGAGGACCGCCGTTCGTCAGCTCAGCTTCCACGTCGCCTCCGGCGAGATCTACGGGCTCCTGGGGTCGAACGGCGCGGGAAAGACGAGCACGATCCGCAGCGTCGTCGGCCTGGTGAAGCCGAGCTCGGGGTCGATCCGCATCTTCGGCATCGACCCGCACGTCGACGGGCTCCGGGCGAAGGAGAAGGTCGGCTACGTCCCGGAGTCCCCGCTCCTCTTCGACGCCCTCACCCCCCGGGAGTTCCTGGAGTTCGTCTCGAGCGTCCGACGGCTGGCCAGCGAGGAGGCGACCGCGCGAACGCTCACCTACGCCCGAGCGTTCCAGGTCGAGCGCGAGCTCGACACGCCGATGGCGACGCTCTCCCACGGGACCCGCCAGAAGATGCTTCTGACCGCCGCGTTCCTCCACCAGCCGCCGCTGCTCGTGCTGGACGAGCCGCTCAACAACCTCGACCCGAGGTCCGTGTCGATCATGCGTGAGCTCCTCGGTCGCTACGTGAAGACCGGGCGCCGCGGCGTCCTCTTCTCGACCCACACCATGGAGGTCGCCGAGCGCCTGTGCCATCGCGTCGGCATCCTCGACCAGGGGGAGCTCAAGGGCGAGGGAACCCTGGGAGGGCTGCGAGCGCAGGTCGACCAGGGGGACGCGAGCCTCGAGCAGATCTTCCTGCGGCTGACCTCCGAGGAGGAGGCGGTCCGTGAGGCCGTCCGCAGCCTCGGGACCGGTTGAACCGATGCCCTGGCGGGACGCCTGGCGCCTCAGCGACCGCTGCTACCCGGAGATCTCCTACCAGGCGATCTACGCGGTGCGCCAGGGGAACCTGCCGAGCAGCGTCCCGTCCTCGGAGCTCGTTGCGCGCGCCCGCCGGCGGGTCCAGCAGAGCAAGCTCTTGGTGAGCTTCGTGCTCGCGATCCTGAACGCGGGCGCCTTCGCCGCGATGGGCAGCCTCGCCCAAGCGAACTTCGGCGCGGGACTTCCGCTCGGCCTCTACCAGGTCGGGGTCGTCGCCGGCTTGCTCATCCTGGAGGTCGCCCTCCTCTGGTGGACCGCGCTCCAGGTGCTCCCGACGTACCTCGCGTCGAACGTGGTGCCGTTCCTCGAGACGCTCCCGATCCCCCGACCCGTCGTCGACCGGGCCGCGTTCCTCCTCCTTCTGAGGCTCGTCGATGCCCCGGCGATCACCTGCCTCGTGCTGACCCCGGTCGTCGTGGGGGTCGCCTTCG
Organism: Thermoplasmata archaeon; assembly: GCA_022749835.1. Taxonomy (GTDB): domain Archaea; phylum Thermoplasmatota; class Thermoplasmata; order Lutacidiplasmatales; family UBA184; genus Lutacidiplasma. The sequence continues at coordinate 28,337 of JAKIWY010000001.1, forward strand.
GTTCACCGCTCGCCGGCCTCGCCGTGCTACCGGGCGTTTTCGCGTCCATCGTCGCCGCGCTCTCCTTCGCCCTCCTCACCGCCCGTTTCTTCGTGCGCCGCGTGCAGGGCGCGGGCGGAGGGCACGGCCAGACCGCGCTGCGCTGGACCTACCTCGTTCTCTGGGCGATCCCGGCGTTCGCGATGTACGGCTCGCTCGCCATCGCCCCCAAGTTCTTCGGCACCCTTGCCGGCCTGCTCGCGGGGGGCCCGAGGCCGCTGCTCGACCTCCTCTTGTCGGCCTATCCGTTCCCGCTCGCCTTCCTTCCCCTCGAGCTCTCGAGAACGGCGCCGCCCACCGGGCTCGTGGGAGGCGACATCCTGGCGATCACCGCCGCCGCGGTGGCTTACTTCCTCGCGACCGGTTGGACGGCGCAGTGGCTGATCCGTGCCCCCCGACTGCTCGCGGTCTCGACGAGCTCGCAATCCGCCCCGGGAGTCCTGCGGAGCGCGGGCCTGACGAGCCGGGGGATCGTATCCGCCGTGCTGCGCCGTGACCTGAGGACGGCCTCGAGGACTCCGGGGTTCGCCTTCCTGATCCTCCTGCCACTCCTCGATGCGTTCGCCATCGGCATCTGGACGGTTCTGGCCAACCCGTCGAACTCCGACGCCTTCAACATCGCCGCCGGTGCCGTCAGCACCGCCGCGTTGCTCGCAACCTTCTTCGGCCCCGCGTTCTTCGCGATCGAAGTGCTGGGCTATTCGTACAACCGCACCCTGCCCATCCCCGAGCGCTCGCTCCTCCTGGGGAAGGTCTCGCTGGTCGCCCTCATCTACTTCCTTTCCGCCGGGGTGGTGCTCGCCCTCACCCTGGTGAGGGTCTTCGACCCGCTGACGTTCTTAGGGTTCGTCCTCGCAGAGGCGCCGGCGATCATCGCGGCCTCCTTCTTCGAGCTCGGGCTCCTCTTCCGCTACGCGCGCAAGAAGGGACTGCCGATCGTTAACCTCTACTCCGGGGCGTGGTGGGCGACCGCCGTGGCGATCCCCGCGCTCCTGGTCGCGGGGGCTCCCCTCGTCCTCTTCGAGCTCCTACGCGCCTCATCGATACCGCTCGCCATCGGGGCGATGGGCGGGCTCGCGCTCATCGAGCTCGGCGCCTGCCTGCCGGTCGCCTGGTGGGCGGAGGGGAGGGGGTCGGTATGAGCGCGAAGGAACTCCCCTCCCGCTTCGACCCCGCGACGCTGGAGGCCCGCTGGCAGGCCGAATGGGAATCGCGCGGCTTCTTCCGTGCTCCGGCCGAGCCCAAGGGTTCGGTCTTCTCGCTCATCCTCCCCCCCCCGAACGTCACGGGCGTCCTCACGCTCGGCCACATGCTCGGTGACACCGTGATGGACGTCCTCGCCCGGTGGCATCGGATGCTCGGGCGCTCGACGCTCTGGGCGCCGGCGGTCGACCATGCCGGGCTCTCGACGCAGGTCGAGGTCCGACGCAGGCTATCGAAGCAGGGCGTCAATCTCGACGCCCTCCCCCGGGAGGAGGTCCTGGGCCACATCCAGCGCTGGAAGGAGGAGCACGAGGCCCGGATCATCGCCCAGCTCAAGGCCGGCGGCTTCTCATTGGACTGGTCGCGCTACCGCTACACGTTCGATGCCGACGCCTCCCGGGCCACCCGCAAGGCGTTCGTCCGGCTCTACGAGGCCGGGCTCATCTACCGGGGGGAGCGGATCGTCAACTGGGATCCCAAGCTGAGGACCGCCGTCTCCGACCTCGAGGTCCTCCACCGCGAGGAGGAGGCCGACCTCCTCTACGTCGTCTACCCGTTCGCGGACGGTAGCCCCGGCGGGCTCACCGTCGCCACCGTCCGGCCCGAGACGATCTTCGGGGACGTCGCGGTGGTCGTCCACCCGGACGACGACCGGCACCGCCACCTCGTCGGCCGGATGCTCAAGGTGCCGCTGACCGACCGGAGCGTCCCGGTGATCAGCGACGCGGGGATCGACCCCACCTTCGGGAACGGCGCCCTGAAGCTCACGCCCCGTCACGACCTCCTCGACTTCGAGATCCATCGCCGGCACGCCGATCTCCCCATGCCCCCGACGATCCTGGACGACTCCGGGCGCCTCACCGGAGAGCTCGTCCCCGAGCGGTATCGCGCTCTCGACCGGTTCGTCGCGCGCAAGGAGGTCACCGAGGCGCTGAAGGCCGAAGGGCTCGTCGAGAAGAGCGAGCGCTACCGCCACTCGGTCGCCCGCTCCGAGCGCTCGGACGCGGTCGTCGAACCGATGCTCTCCAAGCAGTGGTTCGTCAAGATGACCGACCTCGCCGTGCCGGCGGTCAAGGCCGTCAAGGACGGGGAGATCCGGATCCACCCCGAGCGCTGGAACCTGACCTTCTACCGATGGATGGAGAGCCTCCAGGACTGGTGCATCTCCCGGCAAGTCGCCTGGGGCCACCCGATCCCGGTGTACTACTGCGGGCTCTGCCACTCGGAGACGGCGAGCGAGGAGGAGCCGAAGCTCTGCCCGTCCTGTCAGTCGGCCGGCCTTACCGCCGACCCGGACGTTCTCGACACCTGGTTCACCTCGTGGCTCTGGCCGTTCGCCGCGCTCGGCTGGCCCGGGCGCACCGACGACCTCGCGCGGTACTACCCGACGAGCGTCCTCGTCACCGGCCGCGACATCATGTTCTTCTGGGTCGCCCGGATGATGATGGCCGGCTTCTACTTCACCGGAAAAAAGCCGTTCTCCGACGTCTACTTCACCGGCATGCTCAGGGACGAGACCGGGCGGCGCATGTCCAAACACCTCGGCAACTCGCCGGATCCGCTCGTCGTGATCCGCGAGCGGGGGGCGGACGCGCTGCGTTTCGGACTCCTGTTCCCGAACCCCGTCGACCAGGACGGACCGTTCGGAGCGAGCCAGCTCGATGGGGCCCGCAACTTCCTCACGAAGCTCTGGAACGTCGTTCGGTTCTCCCTCGCCAACCTTCCGGAGGGGACCGAGCCGCCGGGGGCGGCTCCCAAGCTCTCGACAGATTCTCCGGTCGAGAACCGGTGGATCCTCTCCCGGTACGGCCGGGCCCTCTCCGACGTCAACGAGAGCCTTGGGGCGTTCGAGCTTTCGAAGGCGGCGACCACGTTGCACGGCTTCATCTGGCACGACCTCGCCGACCGGTACGTGGAGGTCGCCAAGGAGGCGCTCCAGGGAAAGCGCGGCGAGCTCGCCGAGCGGGAGACCCGGGCCGTCCTCCTCTTCGTCCTGGAAGGATCGCTCCGGATGCTCCACCCGATCGCACCGCACGTGACCGAAGAGCTCTGGCACGCGATGCCGCACCGGGGCGAGTCGCTCTCGCTCGCCGCCTGGCCGACCCTCTCGACCTCGCTAGCGGACCCGGAATCCGAGCTCGCCATGGAGGTCGTCTTCGACGCCATCCGAGTCCTGCGCAACCTCAAGGCGGAGGGAAAGGTGCCGGCGTCGGAGATGCCCGAGGCGTTCGTCACTCCCGCCGGTCTCGAGGAGGGCCGGCTGATCGCCCAGGAGCGGGCGACGATCGTCCGCCTCGCCCGCGTCGCATCGCTCGGGGACCTACGGGCCGGAAGCGAGCGGCCGGGCTCGTGCGCGAGCAGCGTGACGTCCCGGGGAGAGTTCTTCGTTCGCCGCCCGGAATCGTCGGAGGGGGAGACCGGGGCGTTGACGCGCGAACGCGAGAAGTTGAGCGAGCTGCTTGCGAAGACCCGGGGACGCCTCGCCGATGCGGGCTTCCGGGCCCGCGCACCCCCCGAGGTCGTCCGCGAGGCCGAAGAGAAGGAACGCGAGCTTGCGGAGCGCTTGAAGCGTCTCGCCGACCACCTCTCCCCTGCGGAGGCGCCCCCGTGAGCCCAACGAAAAAGGCGGCGCCCCGGGGCTCGGCAAAGCCGGCCCCCAAGGCGATCGCGGGCCTCCCCCTCGGCAAGACGGGCGGCCGCCATCCGGCGATCGGGCTCGGCCTCTGGGCGCAGGGCCGATGGAACCCCGAGTTCGAGGCCCGGACGAAGGCGACCGTGGCGCACGCGATCGAACGGGGCGTCGAATGGTTCGACACCGCGGAAGTCTACGGGGGCGGACGCTCGGAGCGCCTTCTCGGCGATCTGCTCGACCGTCGCGGCCGGGACGCTCCTCCGCTGTTCGTCACGACGAAGCTCTCCTGGGAGCACCTTCGCCCCGCGCAGATCCGCTCGTCGCTCCAAGGCAGCCTGCAGAGGCTCGGGCGTCCGAGCGTCGACGTCTACCTCGTCCACGCCCCCGACCCCCACGTCCCCATCGCCGCGACGATGGGCGCCCTCGAGACGCTCTGGAAGGAGGGGAAGTTCCGGGCGATCGGCGTCAGCAATTTCTCCCTCGAGCAGCTCGAGGCGGCGGTGGGGGCGCTCGGCGATGCGCCGCTCGTGGTGAACCAGGTGCTCTACAACCTGCTCGACCGGGAGGACGGGGACCCGCTCGTCGACTACTGCCGGAAGCACTCGATCGTCCTGGAGGCGTACACGCCGCTGGGCCGGGGCCTGCTCGCGGGCAGGTTCCTCACCAAGGAGAAGCCGTCGGTCGAGGTGCTTCGCTACGCGCATCGCCTCGCGGAGACCGACCGCTTCCCGGTCCTCCTGGAGCGCGCGCGAGCCCTCAACGCGCTCGCTAAGGCGGAGGGCGTCCCGCTCGCCTCCCTCGCGTTGCACTGGCTCGCCGGTCGCGGGTGTGCGCCGCTGTTCGGCGCGAGCCGCCCGGAGCAGGTCGACGGCCTCCTCAAGGCGTGGAGCCAGCGCCCGAGCGACGCGCTCCTTCACCGGGCCGAGGGGATCGCGCAGGGCAACGATGCTTAGGCTCGTCGCCTTCGACATGGACGGCACGCTGGTCGACGCCGACAGCTCCTGGCGATGGGTGCACGATCACTTCGGGGACTCGAACCCCGAGGCGCTGCGCTTGTTCCTGGACGACCGGATCGACGACGCCGAGTTCATCCGGCGGGACATCGCGATCTGGTGGAAGCACCGGCCCGGGCTCCGGCTCGCCGAGGTCGAGGAGATCCTCTCGGGCGTGCCGCTCATGCCCGGGGCCCACGAGATGGTGGCGTCGGTCAGGGAGCGCGGGGTCACCACGCTGATCGTGAGCGGGGGGATCGACCTGCTCGCCGACCGCATCGCCCGGCAGCTGGGGATCGACTACGTGCTCGCCAACGGATTTCGCGTCGACCCGGAGGGCCGGCTCACCGGGGAGGGGATCATCCGGGTCCCGATCAAGTCGAAGGAAGGGGTCGTCGAGAGGGTCCAGGCGCAGCTCGACGTGCGGCCCGAGGAGACGGCGAGCGTCGGCAATTCGGACATCGACGTCGGAATGTTCCGCCGCAGCGGGATCGGGATCGCCTTCCAGCCCGCGGACGAGCACGTCCGAAAGCACGCGAGCGCCGTGGTCGAGGAGCGCGACCTCCGGGGGATCGTCCGGCACCTGTTCCCCGCCGGCGAAGCGCCCGGCGCTCACGGTCAACCTTTTGTGGGGTTCCCGGCTCCCAACCGGTAGTGGAAGAGTACCGCGCCCTCCTCGAACGCGCCCGGGAGAAGCTGCCGGAGGTCCGTCCGGCGACCGAGCGCTTCCAGGTCCCCGAACCGGACATCATGGGGGACGGCAAGAACACGGTCATCCGCAACTTCCAGGAGATCACCACGGTGCTCCGACGCGAGCCGGCCCACCTGATCGGCTACCTCGCGAGGGAGATGGGCTGCCCGGGGGTCCTCGACCTGCCCCGCGGCGTGCTCAAGTCCCGGCTCTCCAAGGATGCGATCCAGCAGCGGATACGTGAGTACACCGAGAAGAACGTCATCTGCTCCGAGTGCAAGCGACCGGACACCCACCTGAGCAAGGAGGGCCGGCTGACGCTGCTCATCTGCGAGGCGTGCGGTGCCCAGCGACCGGTGACCGTCCGTCGGGTCGTCGAGCCCGAGAAGCCCAAGACGCCGGTCGTCGTCGGCGAGATCTACCGCCTCACGATAGAAGACGTCGGTCGCCGAGGGGACGGCGTCGCCAAGAAGGAAGGGTTCGTCATCTTCGTCACCGGGGCGACGACCCGGGGGACGACCATCAACGCCAAGATCACCAAGGTCCTCGGCAACAACGCCTACGCAATCGTGCAGCCGTAGGCGCGCTCCATGCGCGGGCTCCGGTCGCTCGGGCTGCTCGCCCTGTTCGTCGGGGCCCAGCTGGTCGCGCTCCTGCTCGCTCTCCCCTTCAAGAGCGCCGGACTCGCCTCCACCTCCAACCCGAACAACCCGACCGACCCCTTGTTCCTCATCCTCATCATCATCCTCGCACCGCTCGTCATCTTGCTGCTCGCCCGCCGGGCCGGCTCGATGCGCGCGCTGCGCTGGCTCATCCTCCTGGGGATCGGCGGCTCGCTGACGATCACCCTCGGCGCCGCGATCGGACTCGTCACCCCGCCCCCGATCATCCTGTCCCCGGTCGGCCCCGGCCTGTTCGTCGACCTATCGGTGCCGTTCGCCACCGCGATCGCGGTCGGGCTGTTCCTGGCGCTCCTCATCGAGCCGCAATGGTACGTCGTCGATGCGGCCGGGTTCGTCGCCGCGGGATCGCTCATCGCGCTGCTCGGCATCTCCTTCGGCATCCTGCCCGTCTTCATCCTTCTGATCGCGCTCGCCGTCTACGACGCGGTCGCGGTCTACGGGACCAAACACATGATCTCGCTCGCCGACGTGGTGACCGACATGAAGCTACCCATCCTCATGGTGATGCCCGGGAGCGCCGACTTCGACTACACCCGCAAGGGGACGTTCACCGAGCAGCGGGCCGCCCCGGTCGCCGAGCGCGAAGCGATGTTCATGGGCCTGGGCGACGTGGTGTTCCCCGGGATCCTGGTCGTCTCCTCGTTCGTCTGGCTGCCGACCTCCCACGGCGTCGGGGGGATCGGGGGAAACCTGCTCGTCGCCTTCGGCTCGCTCCTGGGCGCTCTCCTCGGCTTCAGTGCGCTCATGCGGCTGGTGGGAGGCGGGAACCCGCAGGCCGGACTCCCGCTGCTGAACGGCGGGGTGATCGGCGGGTACATCGTGAGCTTCCTCATCGTCTATCACAGTCTCGGGCTCGGCCTCACGGTCAGTCTATGAGCCGGGAGTGGTAAGGAGCGATGCCGCGCAAGGTCGAGGACTTCGAGGTCGGGGACGCGCCGGGGCTGGACGAGCTCACCCGCCGGATGGAGGCGGGAGGAGGGTTCAGCTCGCGCGGCGTCGCGCGGGGGGTGGACCTGCTCGCCCGGATGTTCCGGGACGAGGGGATGACCGTCTTCCTCTCGTTCCCCGCCGACATCGTCGCGACCGGCACCCGGGGCGTCCTCGCCGAACTCGTCCGGGGCGGCTACGTGGACGCCGTCATCACGACGTGCGGCACGCTCGACCACGACCTCGCCCGCTCCTTCAAGCCGTACTACCACGGGGAGTGGGAGCTCGACGACGCGAAGCTCCACGCGAAGGGCCTCTACCGGCTCGGGAACCTCGTCATTCCGCAGGCGCACTACGGCGGGGTCATCGAGCGGGAGATGCAACGCCTGCTCGGGCGGCTCTACCGGAAGGGGACGCGATCGATCTCCACGCGCGAGCTCGTCTGGGCGATCGGGGAAGCCCTCGGGGAAAAACGCGGGCGCGGCAGCATCTGTCGGGCAGCGTTCGAGCGGAAGATACCGGTCATCGTCCCCGGCATCACCGACGGAGCGGTCGGCTCGCAACTCTGGCTGTTTTGGCAGCAGCACAAGGCGCTCTCCCTCGACCTCTTCTCCGACGAGCAGACGCTGTGCGACGTGGTCTTCGAAGCGAAGCGCGCGGGTGCGATCATGCTCGGCGGAGGCATCTCGAAACACCACACGATCTGGTGGAACCAGTTCCGCGACGGGCTCGACACCGCTCTTTACATCACGAGCGCCGTCGAGTGGGACGGCAGCCTCTCGGGAGCGAGGACGCGCGAGGCGATCTCCTGGGGGAAGCTCAAGCCGAAGGCCCGCCACACGACCGTCGACGGCGACGTGACGGTGCTGTTCCCGTGGATGGTCGGAGCCGCGCTCGAGCGGATTCGCTGACGGTTGTGGCCCAGCACCGGAGCGCCTCCCGACGCCTTAATAGGGCGAGACCAAGTCGGCCCGCCCCGTCACGTGGGCCCGTAGCTCAGTCGGTAGAGCAGGCGGCTCTTAACCGCAAGGTCAGGGGTTCGAATCCCCTCGGGCCCGTCGATTCCGCGGTGCGGTTGGGGAGGTGGCCCCGGTGGCGCCGCGGTTCCCCTGTCGAACGCACCAGGCGGTGGGTCCATCCGAGATGTCCTACTCGATTTGGTCTCGAATCCATCGAACTACTCGCTCCGCTTGAACGACGAGCCGATCCGCTTGGCTCTCGGACAGTCCCTGGCCCCCGTACTCTACGAGATTCTTTGAGGACAAGATCACTCTCACTTGTCGGACCAGCCCAGCGTCAGTGGTTCCGGGGATCCTTCCGATCAGCGAGAGGACATCTCGGTGGTCCTCCCCATGAGATCGGAGTTCCAGTTTGGCAATGGTAAGGGCGTCGCACGCAGAAATCGCCGCGTGAATGCCCTCCAACCCAGCGCTGTTCGGTCGATGGTCGTCCAGCGCGACTCTGGCCGACGTGGCGAACTCTTGCGCCTTGCGAAGGAAGCTCCCGAACTCTCGTCTCGGGACCGCGACGGTCCGGGGCGGCGAGCGCGTCAATCCCGTGCCTTCACGACCTTCCCCTCGCGTTCCACTGTATCGAGAAAGCTGGGAGAGAGTTGCCCCTGGCCCTCATCGAGGGCGATGACGAGAGGGGCGAGAGTCAGCCCGAATTTCTCCCGGATCCTGCCCGCCAGCGGGTCCAGCGCGTCCCAGACCTGCTCGATGAGGCGGGCGGACTCCACCTCCACCAGAAGGTCGACGTCGCTCCACCCGGTCTCATCACCCCGTGCAACCGAGCCGAACAGAATGGCTCTCTGGGCCGGAAGCCCAACAAGGGCTTTCCGGAGGTCGGACTCCAACTCCACGGCAAGTCCGCGCTCGATGCCGAAAAGCGTCCTGAGGACTGGGACGAAGACGTTGTTCGGCGCAATGGACCAGGTGTGGTTTCTCCCGGCGACGTGCCGATCGACGACCCCCTGACTCTCCAGTCGCCCCAAGGAACTCTGTACGTGCGACAGGGCCAGCCGACCGGAGTCGCGGAGCTCGAGCGCGGAGTAGGCCCGACCCGGGTGGCCGCAGAGCACGCGCAGAACGTGAAGGGTCCCCCTTCCTCGGAGAATATCGTCCAATGGCAGGTGAACCCTCATCAACCTTTAAACAGGTTATAGGACCTATAAAGAGGTTCACGCTTCCGGCCGCCCACCCATCGGAGACTTGCGTCCCCGGACGAGCCCCCGAGGACCGGGACCAAATGGGTACGAGTCCCCTCGGGCCCGGGACGCGCTCCGTTGCGCCGGAACTTCGCGGTCGCGCCGGCGGATTCACGCGCTCTCCGACCGGGAGAACGTTGTAGGAATCGTCTAATCCCGCGGCGGCCTAACCGTCTCGGGTCGACCTTGCCGCCCCACCCGGCCCGCCCCTCGTGCCCGCCTGTCGAGCCGCCGGTTTCGGGCCGCCCGATGGGGCGGCCGTCGAGCAACGCCCGAGCGCATCTTTTGCCGTCCCCTCGACGCAGGACGATCGCCCGCCGGTTCCGGAGCTCTCCCTGGGGAGCCCCGGTCACCCTGGCGATACTTCTTGCGGCTCCCCTCGTTCCGCTGGGGGCCGTCCCAAGGATGGCACCCTCAGGGCACCCGCCGCTCGGGGGGAGTGGCGCGGCCCTACCGGCCGCACGCGTCGGGGCACACGACGATTGGCCCACGTACCTGGGTTCGTCCGAGCGAACGAGCTCTAGCTCCGCGGACCACTCGATCTCCAACGCCACGGCGAACGAGCTGGTCCCGCTTTGGTCACATGCTACCGGGGGGCCGGTGGCTTCTTCCCCCGTTATCGCCAACGGCACGGTCTTTGTCGGCTCGTGGGATGGCTACGAGTACGCCCTCAACGCCACCAAC
>JAKIWY010000010.1 GCA_022749835.1 Thermoplasmata archaeon
CCCGCACCGGCGCGCCCGACCCCTTCCAAGGCGAAGCCGACGAGCCCTCCAACCAAGGCGGCGACAAAGCCCGGGAAGCCGACGAAGGCTTCGGAAGCGCCGGCACCTCCCGCGCCTCCGCGCGACGCCCGCGGTCATGTCCTATCGCTCTCGTTCCTGCGCGACGGCGATGAGTTCCTCGCCCGACTGGAGACCGACGCGGGTCAGATCACGGAGATCAAGAACCGGTCTCTCGACCAGCTGCTCGGGCTCGTGGCCAACGAGCTCGAAGACCTGCTCGAATAGAGCCCGTCGCCCTCGTCGTGGGTCAGGGCGCGGCGGGTCCTTCGGTCAGGGACTCGAAGAAGTTCGGCCCGACCAGGTACTGCTTTTGCCCTCGGCGGGCCCAGGTGAGCTCGACCAGTTCGGTCGGCTCCGGCCCGAACAGACCACCGGGGTACCGGCGCATCACCACGACCGAGGCAGCGGGCGGGGCCGGGATCTCCCGACGGCGGCCGAAATCTTCCCGCACCTCGATGGCTTCGCCTATCCGACGCGCGGCGAGCGGGGCGACGTGCAGCGTGATCCACCAGCCGAGGAGTCCCTGGGCGAGGGCAAGCCCGCTCAGCAGGGTGAGCAGCGTCGGGTCCTGGTGGAGGCCGGGGTCCGGCGAGGTGGCGATCAGGCCGAGGAACAGAAGGTAGAATCCGAGCAGCAGCGCGCTAAAGAGGCAGAACAGCCGCCAAGCTCGGGTCCGCCCGGCCGCGTTCGGAACGAACCCGCCGTCCGGGTCGGGCTCCTTGGGCGGGATGCCGTAGAGCTGGCCGCCCTCGGAGCGGGGGATCCGCACGACGCGCTCGGGCGACACGGTGCCTAGGAAGATTTCGGGGAAACGAACCCTTAAACCTGCCGACGGCGGTGGCCGTGGAACCCCTGTGAAGAGCGCGACCGAGTACCTCTGGTTCGAGACGGAAAAGCGCCGCGAGTTCCTGAACATAACCGAAAAGGTTCGCTCGGTGGTCCGCGCGAGCGGTGTTGCCGAGGGGCTCGTGCTCGTCTCGGCGATGCACATCACGGCCGCCGTGTACGTCAACGACGACGAGCGCGGGCTCCTCGAGGACATCTCGACGTGGGCCGACCGCCTCGCCCCCCCGGGGGACTATCATCACCACGCGACCGGGGAGTCGAACGGCGACGCGCACCTCAAGAACCTGCTCCTCGGACACCAGGTCGTGCTCCCCGTGACGAAAGGAGACCTCGACCTCGGCCCGTGGGAGCAGGTCTTCTACGCCGAGTTCGATGGCCAGCGCCGCAAGCGAGTGGTCGTCAAGGTCATCGGCGAGTGACCTCGCCCCGACACGGCGTGCTGGATCTCGGACGGTCCTAGGGGGCGAGCTTCCAGGTATCGGAGCCCAGAGACCCATATCCGCCGGTCGGGTACTCGTCGCCGCCGAACACCAGGTCGGCGCCGTGCGTGCCGAGCGCGCTGTCCCAGACCATCCGGCCGTCCCAGCGGCCGGGGATCGCCGTTCCGGTGAACGCCGTGATGTTCTGCCAGTGGCCGCCCTTGAACATCCAGGTCGCCGGGACGACGTTGCAGTTCGCGTCGTATCCGCCGGTGAGGACGACGCCTTTGAGCGCTGCGTCGTAGGCGGCCGCGCGGCTGCCCATCCGCGCGTCCGGCGGGTAGGCGCTCAGGTTGTGCAGCTGGAGATTGCGTAGATCGTACGTGATCCCCGCGCCGCTGCAGCCGGCCGTCCCGCCGTAAAGGACGACGTATCCCGCGGCGGCGTCGTCGACGATCGTGGTGAACGCGAGCGACGGAATCGCCGCCCCGGTGATCTTGGCGGTCACGTTCGTCCACTTGCCCCCGTTGTAGACCCAGAAGTCGGAGTAGCCTCCCGCCGCGGCCGGCCGGCCGTAGAGGACGACGTAGCCGTCGTGGGTGTCGTAGACCAGTCCGGGGCCGGCCTGCGGTGGCGGCGCCAGCGCGCTCGAGATGTTGTGCCAGCCGGTGGAGTTGAACAGCCAGGTGTCGTTGAAGGCGCACGACGCGCCGCAGATGCTCGTGTAGTAGTTCTGTCCCCCGAACAGGAGCGTGCCGTTGAGCTGAGGGTCGAAGACGAGGCCGGGGTACCAGCGCGCGGCCGGCCCGGTCCCCGAGGTCGCGGTGACGTTCTTCCAGTGACCGTGGCTGTACAGCCAGGTGTCACTGAGCGGTCTCCCGGAGGCATCGATGCCGCCGAACAGGACGGCCGCCTTCAGGTCCGGGTCGTACGCCATGCCGAACGACTCGCGTGCGCTCGGGGGCGTACCGCTCGTGTACGTGAGTTGGGTCCACGCGTGGATCTTCACGGCCGACGGGGCAGCGGCCGGACGCAACGAGCCGCCCAGGGCCGAGGAGGTGGGCAGCAGGAAGCCGACCGTCACGAGGAGTACCATCGATCCGACGACCCCGATCCCGCGTGCTTCAATTCGGCGCATGGTTGCCCCTGCCGTGACGGGCATGCCACCGAGCCCCTTGAAACCTCCGGGAGCCCTCGGAATGGGCCCTTCGGGGCCATTGGAGGTCGACGCCTCGGCGTTACGTCTCGAGGTTCGGGTCGCCCGTCGAACTGGCCGTGGAGGCGCGCGGCCGGGGGGCGGGGGCCTTGAGGTCGACGAGCGGCACCTTGCGCGCGATCTCCCTGGCCATCGCCGAGCACGACGAGGGCGGTACCGGGCGCTCCGTGTAGCCGGGCAGGGCGAGGTCGTACGTGACGACCTTCTTTTCGGCGATAGTCTCCCACACCGCCCGCCACACCCGGTCGGCCGCCTCGGTCTCCCCCAGGTGTCGGAGAAGCAGCTCGACGCAGAGAATCTCCGCGACCGGATTCGCCTTGTCCTGCCCCGCGTACTTCGGTGCCGAGCCGTGCACCGGCTCGAACACCGCGACGCTCTCCCCGATCAGGGCTCCGGGGGCCACTCCAAGCCCTCCGGCGAGGCCGGCGCACAGGTCCGAGAGGATGTCGCCGAACAGGTTGGTGGTGACGATGACGTCGTACTCGGCCGGCTTCTTGACGAGCTGCATGCACATGTTGTCGATGAGCCGCTCGTCCGCCGTGATCTCCGGGTATCGGGGAGCGACCTCCCGGAAGACCGCCTGGAAGAGCGCGCCGGTCGTCTTGAGGATGTTCGCCTTGTGCACCGCGGTCACGTGCTTTCGCCCATGAACCCGGGCGTACTCGAACGCGTAGCGGATGATCCGCTCTGATGCTTTTCGCGTGACGACGTTCACGGATTCGGCCGCGTTGTGCTCGCGGTCCACCCAGTGTTCGACGCCGGAGTAGAGGCCCTCGGTCGCCTCGCGGACGACCACGAGGTCGGTCTCAGGGAACCTCGTCCCCTCCCCAGCTATCGCCCGGGCCGGGCGGACCGAGGCGTAGAGGTCGAGCTGCTGGCGCAACGCCACATTGACCGACCGGAAGCCGCCTCCGATCGGCGTCGTGATCGGGCCCTTGAGGGCCAGGCGGTTCTTGCGGATGGAATCTAGAACCTCGTCGGGCAGCGGGGTCCCTTTCGCAGCGATCGCCGCTTCGCCGGCGTTGACCACCTCCCACTCGATCTCGATGCCCGTGGCGGCGGCGACCTTCCGAGCCGCCTCCGTCACTTCGGGACCTATCCCGTCGCCGGGAACCAAGGTCACCCGATAGCTCATGGAGGTCTCCGGCCCGCCGACGGAAGCGGGAGTTAATAGGGTTTGACCGGCGCGGCGATTTCGACTCCGGTTCCTCCACCGCCGCGCGGCGCCTCGCGTACAGCGGCCTTTTCCAGACCCGATCGTTGCCGACGAAGGAGACGACCCGCTCGGCACCCATGACGACATCCGTCCGCTCGATCCATCACGTCCAGCTCGCGATGCCCCCGAATCGCGAGGCAGAGGCGCGCCGATTCTATGGGGGGATCCTCGGGATCCCTGAAGTGACGAAACCGGCAAATCTGGCGAAGCGTGGTGGCTGCTGGTTCGAACGGGGAGAATTGAGGATCCACCTCGGCGTCGAGGCCGACTTCCGACCTGCCGGCAAGGCCCACCCCGCCTTGCTCGTTCGCGATCTTCCGGCCCTCCTCAAGGCCCTCTCGTTCGCCGGGCACCCAGCCGATCCGGGGGAGGAGATGGAGGGGTTCTCCCGGGCGTACGTCCACGACCCGTTCGGGAACCGGATCGAATTGATCCAACCGTTGACGGCGGACCCCGTCTGAGAGCTCGGGCGCCACGTCCTCTCGGGGAGAGGTGATCGTGGATCCTCCGCCGGTCGGCTGGATGGGGCCGGAAAGCGGCGGTTCGGTCCGACGCACCGGGCGCAAAGCGTCCCTGAGGGAATGGGCGGGCCGCCGACCTCTTGTCCCGTTCGGGACGCGGTGAACGGTGCGTTTATGAGATTTCTTATAATAGATAGTATTCTCAGCATTGATGACGGAGCTCGCCCACCCCGAAGTGTTGTATCCGGACTGGGTGCCGCCCACCCTCTTCCACCGCTCCCGAGAACTGGATGTGCTCAGTGGATGGCTCGGCGATCCCTACCCGACGGGGCCGGCGCCCTGGGGAGCGGTCGTCGCGGGGCCACCGGGCTCCGGCACTTCCAGCCTGGCGCGCCTCGCTGGGCGGCGTCTTCACGACGCCATCCGACGTGAGCGCGGCGGACGACCGAGCTACTTCATCCCGGTAAGGGCCCGGCAGTGCCGGGGCACTCAGGCGGTCGCGGCGGGGCTCCTCGAGCGCCTCGACCCCGGCTTTCACGCCCGAGGGTTTCCCGTCGTGGAGATCCTGGCGGGATTCCTACGCCGACTCGTTCGCCTCGACGCCGCGGCGATCATCCTGCTGGACGACATCGGGGTTTCGACTCCGGACCTATTGCCGATTATCCGTGGACTCTGCGCTCCGGACCGCTTCCTTCCCGAGGGTGCCGTCGGGGGCCCGCCTTTGTGGATCCTGCTCGCCGGCCAACCCGACACCGTGCTTGCGCGTCCCTCCGAGGCGCTTTCCGGGTTCCCGCGCGAGCACCGGGTGCAGGTGGGGGCGTACGAGGGCGCTGAGCTCGAGGCGATCGTTCAGGACCGGGCCGCCCGCGCCCTCGGTCGTCTCGCCCCCGAGCTCATCGCCGGGCCCATCGCTCGCCGGGCGTGCGCGGACGGCCGGGGCGCGAGCCGGGCGCTCGAGATCCTTCGCCGACAGCTGCTGGGACCCGATGCTCTCCGGGGTCCGACCGTGCGTCCCCTCGCGAGCTCTCCTCCCCTCGCGCCGGTCGAACCCCGGATCCTTTGGGCGCTGGAGCGCGCCACCACGGAGAGAACCGCCAGCGTAGCGGGTGTTCGCGAGTGGGAGGCGCGCTACGCACGGGCCGAAGGGGTCTCACCCATGGCGGCGACGACCCTCTGGCGTCGCATCGTTCGCCTGGAATCGGCCGGCCTCGTCAAGCGGACGGTTCGGCCCGGCGGTGCGGGGGGAACCCAATCCTCAATCGAGCTACTCGGGGATCCTGCCGCGTTCACGGCTCAGGGTAGTCCGGGAACTCCTCGAGGGTCCTCGAGCCCTTCGCCGCCGATCGCGGGCCCGAAGCCGTCGTGGGCGATCCCGTGGCTTCCGATCGAGCCGTCGCTTCCTGGGGAGGACGGGGAGATCCCGGGGACTCAAGCTGCCGGAGCAGCTGCTCGGCCAGAGAGCGCGAGCCGAGTGCCCGCTCCACCCGTTCTAACGACGCCCCCCGCAGCGAGTCGCGGTCGCTGAACCCCGCCCGGAACAACCGACGGGCCCTGACCCGGCCGATCCCACGAAGGCGCACGAGGTCGATCAGCTCCTCCTTGACGCCGTAGCGCACCCGCAGCGACAACGCATCGATCGGTCGGGCGACCCGGCGCTGGAAGCGCTGGGCGAGGCGGGAAGCGCCGAACAGCAGCCAGTCGGCGTCCTCGACCTTCGCCCGCAGGTCCCCCGCCCCGATGGAGAAGCGCTCGGTCAGCTCGACGATCGGGGTCTCCTCGGTCCACGCCTCGAGGATCGTGGCCGTCTTCAGGGTCGAAAGGAAGTTCTCGAGCTCCAGGTTGAGCGGCTCCTCCTCGGGTTTCACGAGGAGCTCCGCCTCGTTGTCCGCGAAACGGGCCAAGAGGTCGGGCTCGTCCCCGCGTCGGAGGAACACGGGCGGGAGGTCGGGGGTGGCGGCGATGGCGGCTAGTAGCGGGAACGCACGGACCCCGATCGGCGCGCGTCCCAGCGCCGAGCGCAGCACGAGCGCGCTCACCGGATCGAGGTAGAGCTCGGAGGTGAGGTGGCCGAACGGCGTCGCCTCGAGCGCCGGTCCCGGTCGCAGGAAGTCGCCGGATTCCAGGAACCCGCGGACCGCCCGCACCGTCTCGGTCAGGACCTCGAGCGGCAGGGTGTGCCCGTAGAAGGTCGCGGCGAAGAACGACTCGAGCTCCGCCTCGCTGGCGACCTCGCCGCTGGCGACCAGCGCCAGCACGTGCATCCGCAGCGCCGGTTCCGCGGCGAGCCGGGACCGGACCGCCTCCGGGGGGCTCGCGAGGACCTCGTCGAGCAGGCGTTGCGCCTCGCTCGCGTCGCGCGCGAGCACCACCGCCTCGCCCGCGGAATCGAACCGGGGGCGGCCGGCGCGCCCGCACATCTGCTGGATATCCATCGCCGGGATCGGGGCCTGCATCCCGACGCGGTCGTCGTAGCGGGTCGTATCTCGGATGATCACACGACGGGCCGGAAGGTTGATGCCGGCGGCCAAGGTCGGGGTCGCCACGAGGGCCTTGAGCGTGCGATCCTTGAACGCACGTTCCACCACGCGCCTCTCGGCGTTCGTCAGCGACGCGTTATGGTAGGCGACCCCGTTGGGCAACAGTCCGGAGAGCCGCCGTACCCCTTCGGTCTGCTCCTCCTCGACGCTCGGCAGTTCGTCGGCCAGACGGCGGGCGATCGCGCGTTCGGTCCCGGTCATCGAGGAGCGCACGGTGGCGACCAGGGACTGCGCGACCTGCTCGCTCGCCTTCCGGGTGTTGACGAAGACGAGCGCCTGACCGCCCTCCTCCAGGACGTCCCGGACGAGCCGGGGAAGCGGCTCGCCGCGACCGTTGACCGTCCGAACCGACAGGTCCGTGAACGTGATCCGACCTTCCAGGTGGACGCCCACCTTGAGCGGCACCGGCCGGAAATCGCTCGTGATATGGCGGGCCTTGAGCCACTCGGCGATCTCCTTCGAGTTGCCGACGGTCGCCGAGAGGGCCACCACCTGGAGCCCCGGATGGGCCCGCATGAGCCGCGTCAGACTCACCTCGAGCGTCGGGCCGCGGTCTGCGTCGCGCATCAGGTGCACTTCGTCCGCGACGACGACGCCCAGGCGGTCGAGCCAGGGGCTGCCCTTGCGAAGCAGCGCGTCGGCCTTCTCGCTGGTCGCGACGAGGACGTCCAGCTTCTCGAGCTTCTCCGCCGGCAGGTCGTAGTCGCCGATCGAGATCCCGGCGCGGACGCCCAGTGCGGCGAACGCGCTCAGCTCCTCGTGCTTCTCGTGGGCGAGGGCCCTCAAGGGGACCAAGTACAGGCCGGTACGACCGGCACGGACGGCGCGAAGGAGCGCGAGGTAGGCGACCAGCGACTTGCCGCTCGCGGTCGGGCAGGCAAGGAGGACACTCTCCCCCGCGAGCGCCGGACCGAGCGCTTCCGCCTGGGGAGGGTAGAAGGCCTCGATCCCTTGAGCCCGCAGGAGCCCGGCGAGGTCGGGGTCGATCGGTAGCTCGCTGATCGCCACACGGTCGCTCGGCGACCCTGAGCCATGGGCGGTGGCGGTGGGGATCGGCCCCTTCGGTGGGCGACCGACGTTCGGTTCCAAGCGTCCACCTCGACTCGAAGCGCCCGCTCAGCCCTCGAGGAGGCTTCGCCCCAGGATGAGCTCCTGGATCTCGGTCGTCCCCTCGACGATCGGAAAGACGCGGGCATCGCGGAGCAGCCGTTCGGCGGCACTCCCGGATCGAGCGCTCTCCCGCCCGGCAACGTCCATTCCGGCCGAGGCGATCCCTACCGCGGCCCGCGACGCGAAGAGCTTCGCCGCCGACGCCTCCGTGACGAACTCCCCACCCGAATCCTTCGCCCGAACGGCCGACTCGAGCAGGGCCTGGGACGCTGAGAGCTCGGTGAACGAACGGGCGACGATCGCCCGCTTCCAATCGCTGGGGTCTTTTCGGGCGGCGCGCTGCATCTGTTCAAAGGCGGCCCGCGCCACGCCGACGGCGCACGCGGCGATCCCGACGCGTCCGCCGGCGAGCGCGCTCAGGGCGACCTTGAGCCCGTCCCCTTCGGGCCCGAGCATCGCCTCCTCGGGGAGGCGGACGTCGGTCAGGGAGAACTCGACCGTTTCACTCCCGCGCAGTCCGAGCTTTTGGAACGTCGGTTGGACCCGGAACCCCGTGGTACCCTTGGGCAGAACGAACGCCGAGATCCCCCGGTGCCCGAGTGCGGGGTCCCTCGTGGCGAAGACGAGTACGAGGTCCGCGAGCCCGGCGTTCGTGATGAACGTCTTGGAACCCTCGAGACGGTATCCCCCGCCCTCGTGGGCGTACCGGCATTGGAGGCCTGCCGCATCCGACCCGCCGCCGGGCTCCGTCAGCGCGAACGCACCGAGGAGCCGGCCCGAACTGAGCCCCCGAAGGTGCTTCTCCTTGAGGCGGTCGCTCCCCCAGCGCGCGATCGGCTGGGCAGCGACCGACAGGTGGACCGCGACCATCGTGGCGACCGCCGCCGAGGCGTGCGAAAGCTCCTCGAGGACCGCTACGGTCGCTCGGGTGTCGTCGCCGCTGCCGCCGAACTCCTTCGGGAGGCCGACGCCGAAGAATCCCGCCTCGGCAAGGCCCGAGCGAACCGAAGGCGGGAGCCGGTCCTCGCGGTCGATCGCCCCGACGATCGGGTCGATCTCGCGCTCGGCGAACGAGCGTGCGCGGGATCGCCAAGCGTCCGCGCCCCGGCGGGAATCGACCTCCACGACCTTGGGAAGGCCGACAAGCCTTAACTCGTCGCCTTCTGACCGACGCTGGAGGGTGGGGCGGTGTCCGGTCCCTCGGTGGAGAAGGACCGGTTCACCTCGCTCGACACGCTCGCTCTCGTCCGCGAGCTTCGAGCCCTCGGCCCGGCACGCGTCGACAAGGCGTTCGACGGGCCTGGGGGCGCTCTCTCGATCACGCTGCGGGCGCCCGGGGTCGGACGGCGCGAGTTGTTCATCATCCCCGGCCGCTACGCCGCCCTCCTGCCGGTCTCCAAAGAGCATGGGGAGGAGCCCGGACCGTTCGCCCGGGAGCTCCGACGCCTTCTCACCGGGGCCGCGCTCGCCGAGCTCGAGGAGCCCGGGGGCGAGCGATACCTCGAGATCGCCTTCCGACGCGCGGACTCGGAAGGCCCGGTGATCCTCGCCGTCGAGCTGTTCGGGACGGGCAACGTGCTGGTCGCGCGCGAGGGGAAGCTCGCCGCCGTGCTCCACCCGAAATCCTGGGCGCACCGGACGGTGAGGGTCGGCTCCCCGTACTCCGCGCCCCCCCGTCGTGTCGATCCTTGGAAGGCCGGCGCGGCCGAGCTCGAGGCGGCGCTCACCGGCTCGAGGACCGACCGCGTCACCACGCTCGCCGCCCGCATGGGCTTCGGAGGGCCGGTCGCCGAGGAGCTGCTCGCCCGGGCGCAGCTCCCCGGCCAAGCCCCCGCTCCGGAAGACGCCGCCCAAAGCGCTCAGAAGATCCACGACGCGGTCCGCACCCTGCTCTCCGAGGTCGGGGATCACCCGGTCGGCCGCCTCTACATCGCCGAGGGCGTGCCGGTCGACGTAGAGCCGTTCCACTCCCGCCGATTCCAGGAGACGGCCGGGGTCGTCGAGCAGGAACGGGCGTCCTTCTCCGAAGCGGCGAACGAGTTCTTCCAGAGCGTCCTCGCCTCGGCCGCCCCGCCTCCGACCCCGGTCGACCTCGCCCGCGCCGGGCTCCTCCGGCAGCAGACCCAGCAGGAGGCGGCGGTGATGGCGCTCGAGGAGGAGGCACGGGGTCTCGCCGCAAGGGCCGAGGCGATCTATGCGAACTACGCCGAGGCGCTCAAGGTCCTCGAGGCCGCGAAGGGCGTCGCCGACGGGGAGCTCGTCATCGAGGCCGAACTCGGCGGGATGCGGGTACCCCTTCGGGTGGGCCACCCGCTCGAGGCGTCGGCCCAATCGCTGTACGATGAATCGAAGCGCGTGCGAGCGAAGCTCGACGGCGCCCGGGTTGCCCTCGCGGAGACCGTCGGACAGCTCCAGAAAGCCGCGGTGGCCTCCCCGTCAAAGGGCGTGGGCGCACGGGCGGCACGACGCCGCGGCGACGAGGAGCGATCTCGCCACTGGTTCCAGCAGCATCGCTGGTTCATCTCGAGCGAAGGGGCGGTGGTGATCGGCGGCAAGGATGCCACCTCGAACGACCGCATCGTCCGCCGTCATCTCAACCCGAGGGACCGGTACGTCCACGCCGACATCCAGGGGGCGGCGAGCGTGATCGTCAAGTCGCCGGCGCCGGGCGAACCGGAGATCACCGATCGGACGATGCGCGAGGCCGGTCAGTGGGCGGTCGCATTCTCGAAAGCGTGGCGCGCGGGCCTGGCGAGCGCGAGCGCCTTCTGGGTGAACGCGGACCAGGTATCGAAGGCCGCGGCGAGCGGAGAGTTCGTGCCGAGAGGTGCCTTCGTCATCCACGGCACCAAGAACATCATGCGGGACCTTCCCACGGAGCTCGCGCTCGGGACGATCCGCTACTCCGGGGAGGAGCTTCTCGAAGTGGCGCCGCCCCAGGCGGTTCAGTCCCGTGGGGAAGTCCGGTTCGTCGTTTCGCCAGGCGATGAACGGGAGCGCGCCAAACGTGAGGTCGAACTCGCCGAAGCTTCCGGGATCCCCCGGTCGCGGCTCCAGGGGCTGTTACCCGCGGGTGGCCTCTCCTTCCGGCGCGCGTAGACCCTATCGATCTCCCGGGCCGTGAAGACATCGCCCGGCTCCCGCCAAGTGTGGCCGTTCGCTCTCAGACCGCTGACGACCAGCTCCATGCGGTCGGCGACGATCGGGTCGCCGACGCCGAGCGTCTGGGAGGGGGTCATGGTGATCCGCAGTGCCCTGGTGCGCCGGCCCTCGACCAAGGAGACCTTGAGGACCGACCCCCGATCCGGGGTCACCCAGATGGTCGCCACCTCTTCCGCGCGCGCCTCGGGAACGGAGCGGCCGTCGAGTCGGTCGATCCGTTGGATCCTCAGCGGCGGGCGAACGCCGGGGACATCCGACCCGACCTGCAGCCTTCGTCCGGCGGGAAGCGATTGCTCTCCGGAGACCGAGCGCGGACCCTCCGAGACGACCTGGGTCACCCGGACCGCCCGGCTCGCCCTCAGCTGGAAACGGTGGATCGTTCGGCAGACGCTGCAGCGCGCCACCCCCGAGAAGTTCCTGCCCGGCTCCGGGGTTGAACCGCCATCGACCCGCAGAATGCGGTGGGGAGTCTCCTCGCCGCAGGTGTCGCAGAGGAGTTCGGCGGCGTGCAAGGCCGATGTGCGGGGCCCTTCCGGCGTCGCCGCCGGTGTTTCATCGTCGGTCACGGTTCGTGATCCCCGCGAGGATCTTGTCCCGTCGGGGGTCGACGGGAGGCTCGGAGCGACCCGCAGGTGTCACTTCTCGTGTCTCGCATCAAGTGGGTCGACCCATGCCGCTGTACCCAACGGTGCGATAACGGCACCGGTGCGGGGCCGAACGGGAGGGCGCTCCCCCCTGCAGGTTGGGCCGTCCGAGCTAGCGAGCCCGCATGCGGTTGTTCTTGGGCTGGTGCTCTACCTCGGCCCAACCGAGAGCTTCCATCACGGGTGGGACGTAGTTCCCAAATCGACCACGAAGCCCCTTCTTGAGACCGTACCACCCGCCCACGGGATTCTTCGGATCCCGCCCCCATGCCTCGACGGTCCCCGGGGCGGCCGGTTTCTGCTCGTCGGCGCTTCCGAGCGGGACCCAATCTCCCTTCGCCTTCAGCATGGCGCGAAGGTCGTCTAGGCACCGGAGCTGATAGTGGAGTGTGGTGCTCCCGACCGTGACGACCAGGACCGGCGGGTCGGCGCCGTTATCGCGATACGCTTGAAATGCGGAGAGCCCGCTCGGCGTCTTGAGTTCCCAAGGACTGCCCTTCGTGCCGGATCCGTTCGCCATCGCGCCCCCACGGGATTTCGGGGTATTTCAATCCAGACGTTATAGGGATAACCTCGCCGGCGTGAAATGCGGGCCGGTCAATGCACCAGCGTCCGGTCGGATCGCGGGGATGGTCCGCGAGCGCCGCTGGCCTCCGGAAGGTGCCCGGGGGTTGCGTCGCGTGCGAGGAGAGGGGCAGTAGGACTCGCCGATGGGGCTGCCCGTATTTGGATACGTTTGTACACAAATACACGCCATCTTCTGGGTTCGGGCCCATCCGAGTGGTCCGTTCTCGACCCACCCAGGAGGCTCGGATACTCCGACGTCAATCGCCTCCGGGAGATGAGCCGGTGGTCGGACAGGATGATGCCAGGTCCTCCGACGGCATTCTGGACCTGTCGCCCTGAGTCCCCTAGAACCTTGAGGTCCCCGCCGGGGAAGATCGGCCCGGTTCGGGGGATTCCCGGCGCGAGCCTCGGAGAGGCAGGACGGGTCGCTGTCGGCCGCCGACCCCCGACGGGGTCGGGCCGATCCCAAGTCGAGATACACCGGATTAACCGGCCTCAGTCCTTCTTGGGGAGTTTAGCTCTCGTCAGCTGCCGCAGGAGCGCCGGAGCTTCTTCGGTGATGATCCGCCAGATCTCCTCCAGGATCACGTCCCCGTAGTCATGCGTCAGGAGTTGCCGGACCCTCCCGATCTCGGCTTCCGGGAGAGCCGGGTTGGCCCGGTAGAAGGGCTGCCCGAGACGGTTCATCGCCTCGTACGCCTTCCGGAGCTCGGATTCGACCAAGCGGGAGGTGTCGAGGTTCACTGGGTCAAAGAACACCTTCTTTCCTCGCCGAGCGTACTCGATGGCCTGTTGTAGGTGCTCGGTCGCGAGGGAGAGCTGGTTGAGCGGGTCGTCGGCGGTCACAGGGGAATCGCCTCCGCAATCACTTGGGGTTGGATGTACCAGCCGAGCGATCGTTCGGTGACAACGTCGACATGTCGGCCGAGCAGCTTTTCCAGCCGTAGACCGAGGTGCACAACGTCGAGGCGTGTGCGCACCGGGTCGACGAGGAGGTCGAGGTCACTCGTGGGCGTCGCCGTCTTCCGTGCCACCGATCCGAAGACGCGGACGTTTCGGGCACCGTAACGCTCGGCGAGTCGCAGGATGGCCGTGCGACGCTGGCCGACGACCTCCTCGATGCCGAGACCGGAGCCGTAGATCGGGACCCGGAGTTTGGGTGTGTCGAAGTGGGGGGACTTGCAGCGGGCGCACATCCGGGTCGGCTCCCAGCGGGGAAACCAGGAGAAGCCGCACCGGTAGCAGTGGGCCATCGTCCGATTCGGGGTCGGCATTCACGAAAGTAAGAATCCAAGATACATAAGAACTTACTTTCGCGCCGGGACGTTGCGTTCCGACCCCGAAGATCTGCCGGGTAACGGTCAGGAATCCTTCGACCTCCTACAGAGGAGTCTCGGGAGAGCACCGTGTCATCGGCAGTAAGATCGACTTGCTCACCCGCGTGGGCTCGTCTTGAACAATATCGTATACAAATACCGACTTCGCCGCGTCCAAAAGGCCGGATAGGGACTGATGGGGCTGCCCGAATTTGAATCGGGGTCCCGGGCTCCCAAAGCCCGAAGGATGGACCAGTAGAGCGGAGAGGGGCTCGTCCCCCGCTCCGTAGCTACCCCACAGCCCCGCATGGCTTCCTAGACGGCTTCGACGATCCGCAGGGTGCGACCGATCCGGCACTCCGCGGTCGCCGGGTCGACCTTCGCCACCCGGTACTTCTGCTTGGCCGGGAGCGTTGGGCCGGCGCACGCTTCGTAGTTCGGGCAGTCGAGGCGACTGCATCGGTATCTTCCGGTCTCCACGAGGCTTCCGACGACCGCGCTCTTCGGTTCGAC
>JAKIWY010000100.1 GCA_022749835.1 Thermoplasmata archaeon
CCGGGCGCCGGGGAGGCGACCCTACGACCTCCGACTGGGGTGTCTCCTCCGCAGGATTCATGTGAGATTTACGGCGTGGGCCGCGGGAGCCACCGCACGCTGGCGGGGTAAATAAGGCCGGAATCAGGGCTCGGGCGCGGGCCCGACCGGGGCGAATGGGTTCGCCGGGCGAGGGGTCGGACCCCCGCCCGGCGGTCGGTCGCCTACGTGACGGTGACCGACGCGAGCTTCGCGTAGTTTCCCGGCGGCGAGTTCGTGTTGAAGTTGATGACGGCGGCCCCCGAGGACGTGCCGACCATCGTCGTGTTGTAGGAGTACGATTCGACGGCGGCGAAACCGTAGACCTGCAGCTCGAGAACGTAGACGTGGGTTGAGATCAGCGTGCCGTTGACCATGATCACACCGGAGGTGATACCGGAACCACTGCCCGCACCCCCTCCGCCGTAGGCGGAGCAGGTGTTGTTGAAGCAGTCGCTGTAGTTGTACGTCATGTTCAGCTGATAGAACGAGCAGTACGACGCGGAAATGATGCTCCCGTTCGTGAGGTCGTAGAGCTGACCGCACGCGGAAGCGTACACCTCCGCGATCTGGTAGCAGGCCGAGTAGACCGTCGTGGAGGCGCAGGCGGAGACCGTCAACGACTGGCTCCACGAATCCTTGAACGACAGCTTCGCCGCGACCGAGTGGGCGCCGGTCGTCGGCGCGACGACCTTCAGGCCGACCTGGAACTCGCTGACCGCCTCCGCGAAGCTCTCCGTGATGGGTGGGATCGCCGCCGCGGAACACCAGTTCGCCTTGGCGGAGTCCTCAAACCCGCCGACTCCCGTCAAGAGCTTGAAGTGGGCCCCCTGGACGACCTTCGCGCTCGCGCATCCGTTGGTTCCCAGCGTGTTCGAAGCCGATACCGTCCCCTTGTAGGGGGCGGTGAACGCTGGGTGGGCGTGCGCGGCCGCGACGCCGGAAAAGCCGAGTGCCATGACGACGACGACCGCCAAGGTGCCTCCGGTCAGCCCCGCCCGACCCCAGAATCGGTTGCCGGTCCTCTCTCGTCCCATGCCCGTGGTTCCTCCCATACTGTTTCTCCCCGGCCAGCACGGGCATCCCATTCTCTAGGCTCCCGGCCCGGCCGTCCGTGGGGAGAGGGAATCCATGATGATAAGATGCAGATACCCGAGTTCCCGGTGGCCCCGTGGGTCCACGGTGACTCCGTCCCTTCCGGCAGGGCGAAAGCGAGGAGTCCTGCGTCCGGCCCCACCCGAGTCGGGGCGTGGCGGGGCGCGACCTCGTCAGGCGCTCGCCTTCGTCGGGCCGGTGCGGGTGATCGAGGAGACGGCCGTGAGCGTGTTGCGGCGCGCCCACGCCTCCATTTCGTCGAAGAGGTGACCGAGGTCGATCGCCTTGGGCGTGAGGGCGTACTCGACCCGCGGCGGGACCTCACCGTAGGCGGTCCGCGTCAGCAAGCCGGCCTCGACCAGCGTCCGAAGCCGCCCGCTCAGAGTTCTCGGAGAGAGGGAGAGCTTCGTTTCGAGTTCCCGGAACCGGACCGGACGTCCGCCCTGCTCGCCGAAGGTGTGCAGGATCCTCAGCATGTGGGGCTGGCCGAGCATGGCGAACAGTTCGCCTACCGGGCAGCCAGCGGGCGAGCCGGGCAGGGATCCTCCCACGCCCCGGCGGGCCGCCGGGCTCGACGGGCTCGACATCGTTACCCCACCTGACACTATACCATTGATAGCATTTTAACTTTCCATTCCGACCGGACGGATTGCCATTGACCGGAGGTCGCTACCGATCATGGAAGCGACGTACGTCGCCGTTACTGGCCACATAAATACTTCCAAATGTATAGCAATGAACGATGTCAGCGGCTTCCTCTCGACCCGGACCCATGCGCCTCGGACCGATCGCGCTCACCCCTCCCGCCCCGGAGAGCCCAACTGCCGCGTTTGGGGAGCTCGCCTCGCAGGAGCAGGTCGAGCGCACCATTCAGGCGTTGGAGGCGAACGGCATCCACGCGATCGTCGTCCCCGACCGGGCGGCGGCGCGCACCGTCGTCCTGGAGCTGCTGCCGAAGGGTGCCGAGGTGCTCGCCGCCTCCTCCCAGACGCTCGAGGCCGTCGGCCTATCCGCCGACCTTTCCGATGTGGCGAGGTTCGACGCGGTTCGTCCGCGCCTGATGAAGCTCTACCAGGAAGGAAAGATGGACGAGCAGAGAAAGATCGGCGCAGCGCCGGCGTTCGTTGTCGGAAGCGTCCACGCGGTCACCGAGCATGGGCAGGTCGTCGTCGCCTCCGCTTCGGGAAGCCAGCTCGGCCCGTACGTTTACGGGGCGGGCAAGGTGATCTGGGTGGTCGGCACGCAGAAGATCGTCCCGGACCTTGAAACGGGGGTCCGCCGGGTGCAGGAGTACACGTTCCCCCGGGAGGATGCCAGGGCCCAGAAGGCGTACGGCCGAGGCAGCGCGCTGGCGAAACTGCTCGTGATCGGAAAGGAGTTCCAGCCGGGACGGATCACGATGGTCCTGGTGAAGGAGAACCTCGGATTCTAGGCCGCCCAAGGGGCCGCGGGGCGCAATACCCCGGCCGCTAGCGGCGGCCGGCCCGCATCCGCCCGCCGGGACGAACCGCCGTCACGGAGAACATGAGGGGCGCCCGCCCCTCCTCCAGGGTGAGGTGGTAGTATCCGTCGGCGCCCTTCCGCATGAAGGAGAACTTCTTCCAGTACGAGTAGGGGAACTCCCGGAACTCCTCGAGGACGAGCCCCGCCCGGAGGAGGGCCGTGATGACCTCCGAGACCGGGTGCACCCAGCTGTAGCTCACCTTGTTTTTGAACGGCGCGTGGGCGACGGCGTACGTCCCGTCGGACTCCTCGCGGAACGGCTCCCGGGAGAAGTACGAGCCCTCGAGCTCCCAGGCGCGGGTCTCCCGCTCGTTGCGGTAGATGTCCGCGGCCGAATGGTCGTCCAGCACGAAGAACCGGCCGCCCGGCTTGAGGAAGTGGGCCACCACTCGCCCCCACGCGTCGAGGTCCGGGAGCCAGCAGAGCGCCCCCTTCGCCGTGTAGACGACGTCGAAGCTTCCCTTGAGACGCTTCGGAAGATCGTAGATGTTCGACTCGACAAAGCGGGCAGGGATCCCGGTCTCCTGGGCGAGGGTCCGGGCGGTCACGACCGCCGTCGGGGAGAAATCGACTCCCGTCACCTTCGCGCCGCGGCGGGCCCAGGAGAGCGTGTCGAGGCCGAAGTGGCATTGCAGGTGGAGGAGGGAGAGGCCGCGCACCGGGCCGACCGCGGCCACCTCGATCGAGTTGAGCGTGTCGCGCCCGCGTCGGAATGCGGGCACCTGGTAGAGCCGGGAAGCGACGTGGTGGGGTACGCTCTCGTCCCACTTCCCGAGGTTCGCCCGCATCCGGGAACGGTCCACCGCGCGCATGAAGAGCTTCCCGAGAGTGGTCGCCCGAGCCTCGCCGACCCTCAGGCGGCCTAGGAGCTCGCCTTCTTTGCCGACGGGACGAAAAGATCGTCCTGCTGCTCGAGCTCGAGCAGGTGGCCCATCTTGCGCGCCTTCGTCTCGAGGTACGGCCGGTCGTGCTGGTTCGGCGGGACGACGACCGGGATCCTCCCGTTGATCTTCACACCGTGCGACTGGAGGTCCCGGATCTTGTCCGGGTTGTTCGTCAGGATCTGGATCGACTTCACGTGCAGCGAAGCGAGGATGTGCGCCGCGATCCCGTAGTCCCGCTCGTCCGGCTTGAAGCCGAGCAGTTCGTTCGCTTGGACGGTGTCAAAGCCGGCGTCCTGAAGCTGGTAGGCGCGGATCTTGTTCGTGAAGCCGATGCCACGGCCCTCCTGCCGAAGGTAGAGCACGAGGCCGTGGTCCATCCGGCCGATCCTTTCGAGCGACTCGATAAGCTGGTCTCGGCAGTCGCAGCGCAGCGAGCCGAGCGCATCCCCCGTGAGGCATTCGGAGTGGATGCGGACCGCGACGTCCTCCCGGTCGAGGATGTTGCCGTGGATGACGGCGGCATGCTCCTTCTTGTCAAAGTTGTTCCAGAACGAGGCGATCTGGAACTCCCCGAAGCGAGACGGCAGGTCGGCGAGCGCCATCCGCCGGACGCAGATCTCGGGGGAATCCGGGCAGGAGTGCTCCTCGTTCTCCTTGAGGAGCTGGCGGACCGTCTCGGAGGGGAGGCGCATGGGATTCCCACCCGGGCACCCGATTAAAGGCCTCTGGGGCAGGAGGGTTACCTCCCCACAGGGAGCACGGCGGGTGGCCGACCTCTCCCCGGGCTCCCCTGGGCCGGAGTCGCTCCGGGATCGTCGCTCGACCCTCTCGAGGTAGGCTCGGGCCCAACTTCCCGCCCGCCAAGCCCTTTGTACGAACGGCTTCTTGGCCGTTCGATGAAGCTCACGCCGAAGACGGTCGCTGTCGTCGTCTCGAACCGACAGAGGGCGAAGCGCTGGTACACGCAGAAGCTCGGGCTCAAGGTCCTCACGGAGGACGAACACTGGACGGTCGTCGGACGCAGGCACGGCGGCTTCGCCATCCATCTCTGTCAGGTCAGCGAGTACGACCCGAAAGGAAAGCTCGAGCCCGGAAACACCGGGATTTTATTCCAGGTCGATACCTCGATGCCGAAGGCGTACGCGGCCCTGAAGAAGCGTGGCGTCAAGTTCCCCAATCCTCCGGAGAAGATGGAGTGGGGCTGGTACTGCATCTTCGCCGACCCGGATGGTAACGAGTTCTCCCTCTCGCCTTCCGGCTGAGCCCCTCGGTCCACCCGGCCGACCTTCGGGGGTGCCGGGGGCGGTCGACTACGTCGATTCCCCGGCGTCAGCCGGGGGTGCCGCGCGGCGGCGACGGAGGAAGAGGACCACGCCGGCCGCCGCGAGCGCTCCGACGCCGAGCACGACGATGAAAAGCGAGCCGTTGCCGGAGACCCCGCTCCCTCCCTGGGGCGCATAGGAGATCGTCACGGTGACGTTGACCTCCGAATGGCCGCCTCCCGCGTCGGAGACGTAGACGCCCGCCTCGAAGGTACCGGTCGTCCCCGGGATGCAACTCGAGGTGCTCTGGTTGTTCACACCGCAGCCGGGCGGCATGTTGAGCCAGACGACCGTCGGCGAACCGCTGCCGCCGGTGATCGTCGCGACGAACGTCACGGTGTCCCCGTACGTCGAGTTCACCGGGCTCGCCGTCAGGGCGACCGAGATCGCCGTGAAGACGTGGAGCGTGAGCGCCGCATGGGTCACCTTGAAACCGGCGGCGTCGGTCGCGCTCGCGCTGATGTTGAACCATCCGGGGGAGGGCGGAAGGCAGAGCAGCCTAAGTTGGATGGTCCCGGTGCAACCCCCCGGTAGACCGCTCCAGTTGACCGTCAAGTTCCCCGAGCCGTGGAGCGCGCTCGCGTTGAGGAAGACCGGCACACCGGGGTCGACCCCGCTGCGGCTCAGCGTGAGGGTGAGCACGGGATCGGGGCTCACGATCACCGCCACCAACCGGCTCAGCGCCCACCCGCTGTCCCGGTCGGTCACCGAGAGCTGGAGGTAGAAGTTCCCGGTCGTGGAAGGGGTGCAGACGAAGGTGGGGAGGGTCGCGGCGCAGCCGGGCGGCACACCGCTCCAGTTGAACACGTTTCCGCCGGCGCCGCCGGAGGAGCTCGCGGAGACCCGGAAGCTCTGGCCGAGGTCGAGCACGGTGGCGTTGGAAGACAGCTCGACCGCCGGGTCGGCGTAGGCGGTGAACGGGACCGGGGCGCTCGTGACCGTGGTCCCGGTCGAGTCGTTGACGCCCACCGAAACGTTCGTGCTTCCGTTGCCGGTCAGCGTGCAGGCGACCTTGCTCGTGTTGGCGCCGGTGCAGCCGGCCGGTAGGCCGCTCCACAGGAACGAGATCTTCCCGAAACCGCCGAAGCTCTTCGCCGAGAAGGCGACCGACTGGCCGTCGTCCGCGGTGGTGATCTTCGGGGTGACCGTGATCGCGCTGACCCCGAGCGGGTACGGCACGCTCACCCTAAGCGTCGGGGAATCCAGCGTTTCGAGCTTCGCATCGACGCCGGTCGCGAACATCGTGTAGTTGCCCGGCGTCGTCGGCGTCCAGTTCCAGTCGGGGCTGGTCGGTCCCTGGAAGTGGATGCCGATCGTCCAGTCGGTGCGGTAGGGAGAGCTCCCGCCGCCCGTGGTGGAGGTGAAGCTGACCGGCTGCCCGGGGAACGCGACGCTCCGGTTCGCCTGCAGCGTCTCCGAGGTCAGCGGCACCGGATCC
>JAKIWY010000101.1 GCA_022749835.1 Thermoplasmata archaeon
AATCCACCGGTTTTACGACTCTCTACGGCCCCGGCACGTTAAGAGACGCGGGCCTTGGAGGGTGGGATGGCGAGTCGGAAGGTCAAGCGCGCCGCTCGCCGAGCCCCCCGCCCGGCCCCGCCTGCGACCAAGGTCCGCCGCGCTCCCAAGCGAGCCACCCGGCCTCGCCGCGATCTCTCCTTCCTCGATCACCAGCCGCCGAAGTTCGTGGGCCGAGACGGCTCCCCAGTGCTCGCCGTCTACCCCCCGAAGGACCCGTCGCTCACCCTTCCGCGACCCGCGCCCTTGCCCGTGAGCGCCGCCGCCGCGCCCCCTCCTCCTCCGCCCCCGACGACCCCGGGCACTCCGGCTTCCCCACCGACCGGACCCGTGAGTCCGCCGAACCTGATGGCTCCCGGAAAGGGCCTCATCTCCCTCGAGCGGCCGTTCGACGTCGACGAGTTCGCTCAGCTGCTCGGCGAGACGTCCATCCGCGTCGTCGTCCCTCGGGAGGAGCTCTCCGAGGTCCTGCGTCGGGTGGTCGACTTCATGGGGTTCGGCATCTACGTCTACTCCCTCAAGATCCGTCCGGCGCCCGAGGAGCTCCTCAAGAGCTTCGTTCTGGAGCTACAGCGCGTCGACTTCTCCAGCCAACGGACCGAATGGATCCCGTTCGAGGATAAGGGCCGTTCCGAGAGCCCGTTCGGCCCGGGCGGCCGGACGTAGTTGGACACCCCCGCAGGCTATAGACGTCGGCGGCTGGTGCGTCGCGAGGGGACGGAAATGGGCGAAGGGACGAAGGGGGACGACGCGGAGACCTCGCTCCGATCGCTTCGCGAGGAGGTCGCCGCGATGCGCGCCGAGCAACGGGAGCTCGCGCGCATGGTCGACGAGCTGAATCGGACGTTCCGGGCGCTTGCGACGCAGCTGGGAATCGTCGCGGAGCCGTACAAGAAGGGCTCGAGCTCCGCCCACCGTCAGGACCTCCCGGGATTCGGGTAGGGTCGGTCTCCCTGATTCGGGCTCACGACGAGTCTTCTCAGCAGGCTTCCTTGACGATCCACTACCTGGTGAGTGCGGAGGACGCCGCGGGTCACCGCGCCTTAGTCCGCCTGCGGTTCGACCCCCTGGGAGCCGGCTCGGTCGATCTCGTCCTCCCGTCGTGGACCCCGGGCTCCTACCGGATCGACCCGTACGCCCGCAACGTCCAGTGGCTTCGGGCCTTCGCGGGGAGCGCCGGGAAGGAGCTCGTCGTGGAGCGCACCGGAAGCGGCCGATGGCGCCTATCGACCACGGGCGCCCGGGAGGTCGAGGTCCGCTACTCCGTCTTCGGCCACGGGCTCGTCACCGAGGGCCTCGACGTCACGCCCGAGCATCTGTTCCTGAACGCGGCGATCGCACTCCTCTTCGTCGAAGGGCGGGACGGGGAAGCGATCGAGCTCTCCCTGGAACTCCCCGACGGCTGGAAGATCGTCACCGAGCTCAAGGAGAAGCCCGGCAGCCCGAGGAGCTACCTCGCCCGGGATTACGCCGAGCTGGTCGACTCGCCGGTCGACGCGGGGACTCCCACGGTCCTGATGACGACGACCTCCGGGGCGCCGCTGCGCATCGCTCTCTGCGGAACGGGCGGGAACTACAATCCCGAGCGGCTCGAAAACGACTTCTCAAAGCTCGCCGAGGCCGCCGACCGGCTCTTCGGGGTGACCGCGGTCGAGCCGTACACCTTCTTCCTCCACCTGGGGGAAGTCCCGGACGGCGGACTGGAGCACGCGAGCTCCTCTTCCTGCGTCTTCGCCCGCGGCGCCTTCCGACCCGAGAAGGAGTACCGTCGGGTGCTCGCCGTCGCCTCCCACGAGTACATCCATCGCTACAACGGAAAGCGGATCCGGCCCGAGCGGCTCGCCCGGCCCGACCTCACCCGGGAGGTGCACACCCGGCTGCTCTGGCTGGTCGAGGGGACGACCGACTACTACGCCTACGTACTCCTGACGAGGGCCGGCCTCCTCCCGCCGCCCAAGCTCTTCGAGCACTACGGCGGGCTCATCGCGCGCCTCCTCGACACCCCCGGTCGCTCCGCCACCTCCCTTGAGGAAGGGTCGTTCCTGAGCTGGGTCGGGGAGTACCGGCCGTACGAGCAGAGCGCCAACCAGTTC
Organism: Thermoplasmata archaeon; assembly: GCA_022749835.1. Lineage (GTDB taxonomy): Archaea > Thermoplasmatota > Thermoplasmata > Lutacidiplasmatales > UBA184 > Lutacidiplasma. The sequence goes on from JAKIWY010000101.1 coordinate 2,133, forward strand.
GTCTCCTACTACCTCAAGGGCCACCTGGCGTCCCTCGGCTTGGACCTCGAGATCCGCCACCGCTCGTCGAACGAGCGCTCGCTGGACGACGTGATGCGCACGCTTCAGCGGGAGTACGGGGCCACCGGGCGAGGCGTCGGGGAGTCGGAGTTCCCCGAGATCGCCGCCCGTGCGACCGGGCTCGACCTCGCCCCGTTCATCGGAAAGCTCGTTCGCGGCACCGAGGAGCTCGACCTCGCTTCCGCACTTCGGCACGCCGGCCTCCTCCTGGGAGCCCCGAAGAAGGACTCGGACCCCGACCCGAGCCCCGAGACCGCCTACCTGGGAGCCCGGACCGAGAACGCCTCGGGTCTCGTGCGGCTCTCGAGCGTTCTCGATGGCGGCCCCGCACAGAAGGCCGGCCTGTCGGCCGGTGATGAGCTCGTCGCGATCGCGGGGGCGAAGGTCACCTCCGAGCATCTCTCGGCGGTCCTGGCGCGGTTCGTCCCCGGTACCGAGGTAACCGTGACGGTCTTCCGCCGGGGGCTGCTCGTCCAACTGCCGATCACGCTCGGCAAGGCGCCGCCGGAGAAGCTCGAACTCCTTCCCGCGGAGTCGACCACCGAGCTCGAGCGCTCCATCTTCGAGCGCTGGCTCGAGTCGAAGTGGGCCCCGCCCACCGCGTCGAAGAACCCTTCGCTGCCCTGAGCCGGGCCGAACGGCCGCAGGGTTACTCGGCGTGCGGGAGCGTCGCCTTCAGGCCGTATCGCCACTCCCCTTCCATCGCGTAGAGGCGGCGCAGCTCGGTGTCCACCCGGTCGCCGATGGCGATCTCCGGCGGAGGACCGGCGAACTGGAGGGTAAGTCGGACCTCCGGGCCGGCGCGGGCGAGGACGACGGAGTACGACCCTTCGGACTCCACGTACGGGTCGAACTCGGTCGGCTGAGCTCCGGGGTGCACCTTGGTCACGGCCTCGACGATAAGTCCCTCCCTCGGCAACTCGACCGCCTCGAGGCGGTCCGAGGCGGCGCAGTGCCGGCAGCGAGCGCGTCGGGGGAACGTGAAGTGTCCGCAGGCGCCGCAGCGGTCGGCCGCTAGGCGCCATCGGCCCGGCAGGTTCTCCCGGTACCTGGCGTACGGGACGTACGCCCCCTCCGAGACCGCCGCCAGGTCAGGGGGCTCAACCCCTGGTTCCCGAGAGCCTTTCGGACCCTCGGAATGAGGCCGCCCCTTCCAGGCACCCCGCCATCGCGTCTCTCCGTCCGAGGTCGCCACGAAGAGGGCAGCGGGAGCGTTCGGCGTCGGTGTCGCGAGGACGGCGATCTCCCCTCTCTGGGCCGCTTCGCACAGCGCCCGAAGCTCCATCGCCGGCCCGACGCTCTGCGGAAAGCCGACCCCCTCGTAACTGTCGGGGAGGGTCTCGAGCTCGAGGGGAGATGACCCAGGGTGGGATCCCTTGACCCGGAGTACTTCCATCGGGATACCCGGCGCCTGAAGAACGTGGATCGGAAGTCCTCGAAGCTGCTCCTCAGTGGCGCCCAGCGAGATTCGGGCCGCCTCGTGGGGGTCCGCGCTGGTCGTCCCGGCGCTCGGCCGCCACACCCGGAGGGTCGCCCCCGGCGTCTCCTCGAAGAGGAACGCCAGCGCGGCCGCTCCGTCGGCGGCGTTGTGCGGCCCGCTCTTCGAGCTCAGGTTCAGGTCGGCGGCGATCAGCAGCGACGAGCCCTGCGAGTCCGGCGCGCTGGCCGCGGGAACAGCGCTGGCAAGTCCCACCCGTCCGGCGGAGTGGTGGTGGACGATACCTGGGGAGAGTCCCAGGGCCTCGGGGAGCGCCCAGTGGACGAGCTCGGGGAATGCGCCGACCAGCTCGATCCGGTCCGTTCCGGGGCGGCCGATCCCCGCGCCCCCCCTCCGAAGGGCCTCGACCGCGGCGACGGCGAGCGTCAGCTGGTCCTCATCCACGTTCTCGACATCGAGCGAGCCCCGCCGGCCCGAGCCTCGGATGATTGCCCCGCGGCTGAGTTTTCGGACCATCCGTCACCCCGCCGTGAAGAGCGTCACGGTGGCGCTCGCACCGCTGCCGCCGACGTTGTGCGTCAGTGCCTTGGTAGGGCTTTTTAGCTGTCGCGCTCCGGCCTGGCCCCGAAGCTGCAGGAAGACCTCGTACACCTGGCTCGCCCCGGTCGCCCCGATCGGGTGCCCCTTCGCCTTGAGGCCGCCGTCCGGGTTGACCGGGAGGCTCCCGTCCCGCCGCGTGGCGCCGCTTAAGGTGAGTCGGCCGGCCTGCCCCGCTTTCGCGAAGCCCAGGTCCTCGATAGCGAGGAGCTCGGCGATCGTGAAGCAGTCATGGACCTCGAGGAAGGAGACCGCCTTCCGCTCGAAGCCGGCGTGGCGGAACGCCTCGTCCGCGGCGCGGCGTGTGGCGGCGAGATGGACCAGTGACTCCCGGTCCTGGAGGGCGAGCGAGTCGGAGCCGGCGCCGGTCCCTGCGACGAACACGGGGCTGTCGGTGTAGCTACGGGCATGCTCCTCGCCCACGAGCAGCAGGGCAGCGGCCCCGTCGCTCACCGGGCAGCAGTCCATCAGGCGGAGCGGATCGGCGACCATAGGGGCGGAGAGCGCCTTCTCCCGTGAGACCGGTTTCTGGAAGTGCGCATTCGGGTTCAGGGCGCCGTTCTCGTGGTTCTTCACCGCGACCTCGGCGAGGGCTTCGCGGGGGGCGGAGTAGTCGTGCAGGTAACGGCTGGCCATCAGCGCATAGACGCCGGCGAACGTGAGCCCGGCGAGCCGCTCCCACTCGGTGTCCCCCGAGACGCCGAGCCAGTAGCGACGGCGGCGCGACGGGGCGTCGGTCATCTTCTCGAGGCCGGCGACGAGCACCCGGTCGCACTGTCCGCTCTCGATCGCCCGCACGGCCGCTCGCAGGGCGAAGCCGGAGGAGGCGCATGCGTTCTCGACGCGCGTCACGGGGATCTGGTGTGTGCCTGCCTCTTCGGCGAGGAGTGCCGAGGCGTTGCCGAGCTGCCAGCCGGAAAAGCCAAGGCTCGCGAGGAAGGCCTCGTCGACCTGCCCCCTCGGCATCCCGCGGTCGACGCTCTCGAACGCTCGGTCGACGGCGTCGCGCAGGAGCTTTCTCGGGCCCTCGTCGAGCGCACCGAACCGCGTGTGTCCGGCGCCGACCAGAGCCGCCCGACGATGCGACACCCGGTTCCTCCCCCGAAGTCTCTTAACGAACCTACCGATGCCGGTTCATAAGGCGGAGGGCGGGGTGGCCAACGAGCGGGGACCGATGGTCATCGGGGTGACGGGCGCGAGCGGCGCCCCGATCGCCCGGCGCGTCCTCGAGGGTCTGCATTCGGCCGGCGAGGAGGTCGTGCTCATCGTCTCGAGCGGCGGGGCCGCCGTCCTGAAGGAGGAGTGCGGGGTCGGGGTCGACGCCCTCGAGAAGCTGGCCAGCCGAACCTACTCCGACCGGGACCTCGCCTCCCCGATCGCAAGCGGCTCACGCCCGACCCGCGCGATGGCGATCGTCCCGTGCTCGGCGAACAGCGCGGCCAAGGTCGCCCTTGGGCTCTCCGACACATTGATCACCCGCGCGGCGCAGGTGACGCTCAAGGAGCGCCGCCGGCTGGTCGTCGTGCCGCGGGAGACCCCCGTCCCCACGACGCTCCTGCGCCACCTGACGACCCTCTCGGAGCTCGGGGTCGTCGTCCTGTTCGCCTCCCCGGCGTTCTACACGCATCCGAAATCGGTCGAGGAGATGGTCGACTTCCTCGCCGGGCGGGTCCTCGACCACCTGGGGGTTCCGCACCGGCTCTACAAGGGCTGGAAGGAGGGAGAGGCGTGAGCGGGGCCGCGCCCGCGCGCCGCAACCTCTTCCCGTTGCCGCTGGTGGCGGTGGTGGTGCTCCTCGTGATCCTGATCTTCGTCACCCCGAACCTGCTCTCCTTAGGAAAGCCGTCCGTCGGAAGCCTCGCGAGCGCCGCGGAGCTCGTGATCGACCAGAGCCCGACCTCCGGCGCGACGTGGCTCTACCTGACGAGCCTCGGTCTGGTCCGGTTCGCCAGCGTGGAGCTCCGACTCGCGACGAACGTGAGCTGGCCGGCGCCGGCG
>JAKIWY010000102.1 GCA_022749835.1 Thermoplasmata archaeon
AGGAGATCGCGAAATCGCTCGTCAAGCGCGGCCCGACCCCGCCGGCCGCCGCCGCGGGCGTCTACCAGTGCGGCGTGAACTACCTGATCCGCGAGGACGGCCAGCGGATCAAGGTGATGGAGAAGAACGCCGAGGCGTGCGCGGAGCTCGTCCAGCCCGGCTGCATCGTCGAGCGCCAGCTGATCGACGGCGACATCGTCCTGTTCAACCGGCAGCCGTCGCTCCACCGGATGAGCATGATGGCCCACTTCGTGCGGATCCTCCCGAACAAGACGTTCCGGTTCAATCTCTGCGACTGTCCGCCGTACAACGCGGACTTTGATGGCGACGAGATGAACCTGCATGTTCTCCAAAGCCAGGAGGCACGGGCCGAGGCGAAGGTCGTGATGAAGGTGGAGGAGCAGATCCTCTCGCCCCGCTACGGCGGCCCGATCATCGGGATGCTGCACGACCACATCACGGCCGCGTTCCTGCTGACGTACCAGGATCCCCACTTCACCCGCTCGGAGGTGACCTACCTGCTCTCGAAGCTGCACTATCCCACCCCCCCGCCCGCGGGCAACGAGAAGGACGGGACCCCCTACTGGAGCGGAAAGCAGCTGTTCTCCCTCACGCTGCCGAAGGACCTCTCCATCGAGTTCCGCTCCAACATCTGGAACCGGTGCGACTGCCCGCCGACCCACTGCGTGCACGATAGCTACGTCGTCATCGAGAACGGGATCCTCAAGGCCGGGACGATCGACAAGAAGGCGATCGCCTACGAGAAGGGCGCCATCTTGGACACGATCGCGCGCAACAACGGCATGACGCGCGCCCGCGAGTTCCTGGACGCGATGAGCCGTCTCGCCATCACGGCGATCGGCTTGAACGGGCTGTCCACGGGCATCGACGACGAGGACGTCCCCGAGGACGCCCGCAAGGAGATCGACAGCGCGCTCGAGAAGGCGCGGCTCAAGGTCAACGAGCTGGTCGAGCAGTACAACGAGGGGAAGCTCGAGCAGATGCCCGGCCGCTCGCTCGAGGAGACGCTCGAGGTGATGGTCCGGCGCGAGTTAGGAAAGGCGCGGGACACGGCCGGTGACATGGCGAGCCGATTCCTCGGGCTCGAGAACCCCGCGGTCATTCTCGCGAAGTCCGGCGCCCGTGGCTCGATGCTCAACCTGACGCAGATGGCCGGCGCCGTCGGCCAGCAGTCGGTCCGGGGCGAGCGGCTCCTGAGGGGCTACTACAACCGGACGCTGCCGCACTTCGCCCGGGGCGACCTCGGGGCGGACGCGCGCGGGTTCGTCTCCTCGAGCTACAAGCGCGGGCTCTCCCCGACGGAGTACTTCTTCCACTCGATGGGCGGACGCGAAGGTCTCGTCGACACGGCCGTCCGCACGAGCCGCTCAGGGTACATGCAGCGCCGGCTCATCAACGCCCTCGAGGACCTCAAGGTCGCCGAGGACGGGACGGTCCGCAACACCGCCGGAACGGTCATCGAATACCGGTACGGCGAGGACGGCGTCGACCCGAGCCGCTCGTTCCAGGGCCACCCGATCCCGCTCGACGACCTGATGGCGCAGGTCCTGGGTCGCCGGGTCAAGCCGGACGTCGACTCTCGCGGCGAGCTGGTCGCCGGGGCCCCGACGGTGGGCGAAGAGGAGATGGACCTGCTCGCCGAAGCGCAGCTCGAGGAAGAGGGCGAGGAAGAGGAAGGCGAGGAGTTCGGCGCGCCCGAAGAGGGTCCGGACTTCGGAGGCGAATGAGCATGGCGGAAACCAAGAAGGTAGGGGGACGGGAAGCGCTCGGCGAGAAGATCGCCGAGATCGCGAAGAAGGAGGGCGCCATCTTCCCGCCGTCGCTCTTGATCGAGCTCGCGACGCGGCTCTCCTCCCTCAAGGTGACGTCCAACGAACTCCACAAGGTCGTCCGCGAGGTCGCGCAGCGCTTCCAGAAGGCCCAGGTCGATTCGCACGAGTCGGTGGGGATCGTCGCGGCGCAGTCGATCGGGGAACCCGGGACGCAGATGACGCTGCGTACCTTCCACTACGCGGGGGTCGCCGAGATGAACGTCACGCTGGGCCTCCCCAGGCTCATCGAGCTCGTCGACGCGCGCCGCGTCCCGTCGACGCCGATGATGACGATCTTCGTGGACCGAAAGCTCAAGGCCGACCGCGAGGCGGTCGAGAAGATCGCGCTGCAGGTCGAGGTGACGACGGTCCCCGACGTCGCCGCGATCGGCACCGTCGTCGAGGAGCTCAAGGTCGTCGTGAGTCCGCAGGCGGCGCTCATGCAGGCGCGCGGGGCCAAGCGCGCGGACCTCGAGCGCTCGCTCATGGAGAACCTGGACGAGCGGCAGTTCAAGCTGACGAACGGGAGCGGTTCGGGCGAGACCCGTCCGTTCGAGATCCACCTCCAGGAGGCCCCGCCGCCGAGCCCGAGGGCGAAGAAGGACGAGATCATCGAGGAGATGCCGTTCAAGAAGCTGCTCGAGGCGAGCGAGGAGGCCCGGCAGATCCGCATCAAGGGGATCACCGGCATCCGCCGCGCGCTCATCAAGAAGGAGAAGGACGAGTACGTGATCTACACCGAGGGCTCGAACCTCGACGGCGTCCTCGGGATCCCCGGGGTCGACGCCGGCCGGACCACGACCAACTCCGTCTTCGAGATCTACAAGGTCTTCGGCGTGGAGGCTGCCCGCGCGGCGCTCATCCAGGAGACGTCCCGAACGCTTTCGGAGCAGGGGCTCGCCGTCGACATCCGACACCTCATGCTCGTGAGCGACGTGATGACGAACGAGGGGGACATCCGGGCGATCGGCCGCCACGGGATCTCCGGGAAGAAGACGAGCGTGCTCGCGCGCGCCGCCTTCGAGATCACCGCGGCGCACCTGCTACGCGCCGCGATCACCGGCGAGGTCGACGAGCTCAAGGGGGTCGCCGAGAACATCATCGTCGGGCAGCCGATCACACTCGGGACCGGGGCCGTGAACCTCATCTACCGGCCGTCCTCGGGAACGCCGATGGCGATCCCGAAGCCCCCGGCCGCTCCCGAACCCGCGGAGGCGAAGTAGATGGATCTCGCCCACGCGCTCAAGGTCGCGCTCCAGACCGGCACCGTGAAGATCGGCCTCACCGAATCGGTCGAGAGCGCCCTCGGGAAGAAGGCGCGCCTGCTCATCGTCGCCAAGAGCTGTCCCAATGAGAAGCTCGTCAAGGAGTCGCGCTTCGAGAAGATCCCCGTCTACCACTACGACGGCACGGCCGTCGAGCTCGGGGCCGCCTGCGGAAAGCCGTTCCCCATCAGCGCGCTCGCCATCCTGGACCCGGGCTCGAGCGCGATCCTTTCGCTCGAGACCGGCTAGCGCGCGTCGGACGCTGGCGCGCTCTCTAGCGATGGCCGAGATCGCGTTCGACACGGAGACGATCGCCTACATCCGGCTCTTCGAGGAGCGTACCGGGGCGCGCGTCAAGGACTGCCTCGAGGCGGAGGACAAGCTCGTCTTCCTGGTCCACTCCGGCGACATCATGAAGGCGGTCGGTCCGGCCGGCACGCTCATCGAGCGGTTCAAGGGCCTCCTCAAGAAGGAGGTCATGGTGGTCGAGTACTCGGACGACCCCGAGGCGCTCGCCCGCAACATCTTCTTCGCCTTCTCCCCGCGCCACGTCGACCTCGCCCCGAAAGGGAAAGGACGGCACGCCACCGTCACGGTGGACCCGGCGTGGAAGGCCCGAGCAATCGGGAAGGCCGGCAAGAACCTCAAGATCGCCCGGGCGATATTGCTCCGCCACACCGACATCGTCTCGGTGAGCGTGGCGTAGGGCCGCTACCCGCCGGACGGGCCGGGCCATCGGAGGAGGTCGATGGGCGGGCATGTAGATGCGATGAGCGGCGAGCCCGGGCCGATCCACGCGGTGCTGTTCGACGTGGGGGGGACCCTTCTCGACGTCAGCGACCATTTCGGCTGGAGCAACCTCGCGAGCCGCCTCGGCGTCGAGGTCGACCCGGAGGCCCTCGCCCACGCCTGGAGGGACGGGCTGCGCGAGTTCGACCGGCCCCCCCCGGTCCCCGCACCACGCGAGTTCTGGCAGTGGGTCCTCGGCCGGGCCGCCGGCAGGCCCGTCCCGCTCCGTACGGCCGAACAGTTCGCCCAAGAGATGACCGAGCTACCCCCGGTCGCCCGACTCTACTCGGATGTGCGGCGCTGCCTCGAGGGGCTCAAGCCGCTCGTGAAGACGGTCGGCGTCCTCTCGAATTCCACCTCCGAGGAGTCGCTTCGCGGCCTGCTGGCGGACGCGGGCATCGTGGGCCGGTTCCAGGCCATCCTCTCCTCAGGGACGGAGGGAGTGCGCAAGCCGGAGGCCGAGTTCTTCCTGCGGGGGGTCCGGCGTCTCGGGGCGATGGCGTCCGAGACGCTCTACGTCGGGGACCTCGCCTACACCGACGCGAAGGCCGCGAGCCTCGCCGGGCTCTACGGGGTCTGGCTCAAGCGGGACGGCACCGGCTTCGGGGAAGATCCGCCTGAGATCACGTCCCTGTCCGAGGTCCCAGAGTTCGTGCGCGCATCTCGGCGCGTACGATCCCACGGGTGAAAAAGGGGCGCGCGAGGAACGGGGGGGCCATCGTCGCCACTACGACCTTTATCCCCTGACATCCCGTTGCGGGCCGCATGGCGCCGCGTCGTGCCGGGCGGCCGCCATTGGCCCGGTCTCCTGCGGCATCGATGCTCATTTTGGGTGCGCTCGCCCTGTTGCTGGCGTTCGTCCCACCCCAGATGGGTGGGGGGTCCGGTTCCGGGGCCGGCGGGTCCGCCGGGACCGCCCCGATCGCAATGGACTTCGGGAACTCGACGGCCGCGACCCCAGCCGCCGCGCCGCACGAATCCCCCTCGCATGGCACCTCTCCGCCGGCTTGGGATCCCGCCCGCGGCCGCTCTTCACCGGGGTCGCCGTCCTACTCCCTCAAGACCATCTCGCTCGCCCACGGCAACTGCGCCGCCTCCTGGGGGGAGCAGTCGTGGCTCGCGTTCGATTCCGCAGACCGATCCTTCTGGATCGCGGCGCCCCCCAGTTGCGTCGAGCGGGTGCCGGTCAGCGGGAGCGGCCCCGGGTCGGTCTCGGCGTCGTTCACCGTCGGTTCGGAGCCGTTCGCGGTGGCCGTCGACAACGCCACCGACCAGGTCTACGTGACGAACTCCGGCTCGAACGACGTGAGCGTGCTCTCGGGAAAGAACGGAGCGAGGTTGGCTCACGTCCTGGTGGGGGAGACTCCGTACGGTGCCACCTTCGACCCCGGGGTCGGCGACGCCTTCGTGGCGAACGGAGGGTCCAACAGCGTCTCCGTGATCTCGGGTACCTCGCATCTCGTGGTCGCCACCGTCTCGGTCCAGAGCACGCCCGTCGGGATCCTCGCCGACCCCGCCACCGGCCAAGTGTTCGTCGCCGACCGTGGGTCGAATTGCCTCAGCGTGATCAACGCCACGAACGACTCGGTCACGCGGACCATCGGCGTCGGGGACCGCCCCTATGGCTTGGCACTTGACCCAAAGACGGACCGCGTCTACGTGACCAACGAGGGCTCCGCGAACATCAGCGTGATCGATGCGAGCAACGACACCGTGGTGGCCTCCATCCCTGTCAGCGCAGATCAGGTCGATATCCAGGGCATCTCCGTCGACTCGGCCGACGGGCTGATCTGGGTGGGCGCCGGCTACTTCTACGCCGTCGTCGCCAGCGTCACCACCAACCGAGTCGTCGGCTACTTGAGCTCCGACCCTTCGGGATCGGCGTACGATCCGGTCGGTCGATGGACGTGCATGACGAATACGGGAAACTTCACGCTCGCCTGCTTCCGCCTCAAGTGGGGGACCATTACGGCGGCCGGGGTGACCCTTCGGGAGACGGGTTTGCCGGTCGGAAGTGGTTGGACGGTGAGCCTGAACGAGTCCGGATCCAACTCTACGGTCCAGACCTCCTACACGAATTCGATGAATTTCGAGGCCTTCCCGGGCTTTTGGCCGCCCGGCTACGAGACGGTGTGGTACACCGTCGCCCCCGCGGACGGGGAGACTCCCTCGGCAGCCAGCGGCAGCTTGACGCTCGGCTACGGCAGCGGGGTCAATCTCATCAACATCACCTTCACCGCCCCCGCGAACTCGTATCCGGTCTGGTTCAACCAGACCGGCCTCCCCTCGGGCGCCG
>JAKIWY010000103.1 GCA_022749835.1 Thermoplasmata archaeon
CGGCGGGACCTACCTGGGCATCACCACGAATGGGACGTACGGCGGAGAGCTCGGGTGGACCGGGAATTCTAGCGGCTCGCCGTCGCCCGGCTGCGTCAACCAAGGCGGCTCCGGCGGGGGATACGCCCCGTTCCCCCGTCCGTGGTGGCAGAGCGCTCCCGGAGTTCCCTCCTCGCCCTCCACTCGCGGCGCCCCCGACGTGGCCGCGGACGCGAGCGCCCCGGTCGAGATCTACTTCGGGGGCAGTGCGACGGCCGTCGCAGGGACGAGCGCCTCGTGCCCCATGTGGGCGTCGGTCGCGGTGATCGCCGACCAGGCGGCGCACAAGGACCTCGGTCTTCTCAACCCATCCCTCTACGCCATCGCGCGCAGCGCCAACTACGCGAAGGCGCTCCACGACGTGAAGAACGGTTCGAACGGGTACAACGCCACGGCCGGATGGGACCCGGTCACGGGGCTCGGTTCGATGAACTTCGGCTTTCTGGTGCCTCTCCTCGCCGGGGGGACGCTCGTCCCCGGGAGCCTGCTCGCGAACCTGCACGCCACGCCCCGCTCGGGTCCCGTCGGCCTCACGGTCACCTTCCGGGTTTCGGCGACCGGGGGGACCGGAGGCTACCCGATGTTCGATGTGAGCTTCGGGGACGGGAACGCGAACCTCGCGGCGAACGGCCTCGTCCTCCACACGTACTCGGTCGTCGGAGCCTACGTCGCCCGGGCCGTCGCCTTCGATTCTTCCGGCAACTCCTCGGTCGCTCCGCCGCTCGCGGTGGTCGTCGGCGGAGGGAGCGACCTCACGGTGGGCCTCAACGTCACGCCGAGCGCCCCCGCGACCCTCACCCAGGTGAACTTCACCGCGAGCGTCAGCGGCGGGACGCCCCCCTACCGGTTCGCCTTTACTTACGGGGACGGGGCGTACCTGGTGAACGGCACCACCCTCGCGGTCGCGCACACCTACCTTTCGGCGGGCGGGTACTGCCCATCGGTGGTCGTCACCGACTCGGCGTATCCCCCGGACGCGGGAACCTCGAACCGCTTCGCGCTCGCGGTCGGGGGAGCGGCGACCCCGGGCTGTGAGAACCCTGCGCCGCTCGTCGCGAACTTCACCTCTTCGCTGGTGGCCTCCGACCTCCCGGGCGACCTCCCGCTCCACACCACCTACTCCGGCGGCTCCGGCCCCTCTTCGATCCGGTACACCTCCGACGATGCGTACGTGGGAGAGTGTTCATGCGGGATTTTCCGCACCCCCGGGAACCACACCGTCTACGCCTATGTCAACGACAGCGTCAACCAGGAGGTGACCGCCTCCCTTCCCGTCACCCTCTACCCTTCGCTTTTCGCCAGCTTCAACGCCTCCTCGCTCGCGGGTACCGTTCCGCTCTCCGTGACGTTCCGGGCGAGCGCCTCCGGCGGGCACGGCGCGGACGCCAACCGGACCCTCTGGTCGTTCGGCGATGGAACGAGCGGCTCCGGTAGTTCGGTGACCCACGCCTACACGAGCGTCGGCTTCTATCTCGCGGTCGCCGACCTGATGGACCAAGGGCACGGCAACGCGAGCGAAGCGTTCCTGATCGACGTCGTCGGCGCCACGGCCTGGCCTCCTTCCGCCACCGTGGTCTCGGCGACCATCGGCCCGGCGATCCGATTCGACTCCGGCAGCCCGGTCGCCTTCCACGCGATGGTGCAGGGTCTCAACGGCCCGTTCCAGGTCCGCTGGCAGTTCGGCGACAACAACTCCGCGTTCGGCGCGTTCGCCAACCAGACCTACTCGCCGGCCCTGTGCCGCTCCGACCCGGCCTGTCCGCTGGTCATCGGTCTATCGGTCCTTGACGCTCTCGGCACCTTCACGAACGTCACGATGCCTCTGTCGCCGGCGATCGCGCGCAACGGGAGCGGCCTCACCCTCGCCGACTCGCTGAACGTCTCGGGAGATCTCACCCCGGTCCACCTGAGCGGAGTCACAGCGACCTCGACGATGTCGGGGACCCGCGTCTCCTGGTCGTTCGGCGACGGGGGAAGCGTCATCGGGGCGAGCGCGACCCACACGTACCTGAGCCCGGGGAACTACACCCTGTACGTCGAGGCGACGGACAACGCCGGCGACCTTCTCGAGCGCACCCACGCCCTCGCGATCACCGGTCCCATCCGGACGCTGCCGAATGTCACCCTCGACGCCAACCCGTCGAGGGATTGGGGGATCGCGCCAGTTACCGAGGTGTTCAGCGCGAATGCGAGCGGAGGGGGCGGCGGCCCGTACGCCTTCGCCTGGCAGTTCGGGGACAACACGTCGGCGGTCGCCGCCGTCCTGAGCCACACCTACGCGCTGCCGGGGAACTACACGGCCGTCGTCACGGTAACCGACAGCCTCGGCGACAGCCAAAACGCCACGTTCCATCTCGTGGTCTACAACGCCAGCCGCGTCTCGCTCAACGGCTCGGCGTCGCCGACGAGCGTCGCCCCGGGGCATTCGGTCGGGGTGTCGCTGCGGGTCCAAGTCAACTGCACGAACGCCTCGGTGCCAGGATGCGGCCCGGGCGGCGCAGTGCTCGGTCTCTGGTTCGTGCCGCGGGGGGCCATGCCTCTGACGGGAAGCGTCCCGTCGACGACCGCCGTCGCCGACCCGGCCGGCGTTGCGAACGTCAGCGTGGCCGCTCCGGGGGCGGTAGCGACCTACTCACTCTTCGTCGCCCCGCTGAGCGATAACTACACGGCGAACTCGCTCGTCTTCCTGATCGAGGTCCACGCGGTGGCCACGCCGCTCCTCGGGATCACCCTCGACCCGCTGGCGATCCTTCTCGTCGCGGGTGCCTTCGGCGCGGGCCTGGGCCTTGCCCTCGTTGAGTGGCGCCGCATGGGGCCTAAACCCCCCGGCCCGCCCGCCGTCAGCCCTTGACGACGCCCAACGGCACGAGGCGCGCGACGCGGCGCGTGAGACCGGCGCCCTCGGCGACCTTGACGACCTCTTCGACATTCTTGTAGGCACCGGGCGCCTCCTCGGTGACCCCCTCGCGCGAGGCCGCGCGCACGAGGATCCCCTTCTCGCCGAGGGAGCGCGTCACCTCGTCGAACCGGAACCGGCGGACCGCCGCGTGGCGCGAGAGGAGCCGGCCCGCGCCGTGGCAGGAGGAGCCGAAGGAGCGGGTCATCGAGCTCGGCAGGCCCGCCAGCACGTAGCTTGCGGTCCCCATGTCCCCGGGGATGAGCACCGGCTGGCCGAATGGGCGGTACGGAGCCGGTACCTCCTCGCGGCCGGCGGGGAAGGCGCGCGTCGCGCCCTTGCGATGGACCAGGACCGACCGCTCGACGCCCTCGGTCCGGTGGCGCTCCTCCTTGGCGATGTTGTGGGCGATGTCGTAGATCACGGAGAGGTCGAGCTCTTGGTCGGGCCGGTGGAAGACGTCGCGGAACGCCTTTCGGACCCCGTCCGTGATCAGCTGGCGGTTCGCCCAGGCGAAGTTCGCCCCGGCGGCCATGGCGCCCAGGTACCGCTGCCCCTCTTCCGAGGAGATCGGCGCGCAGGAGAGCTGCCGGTCGACGAGGGTGACGCCCTCGCGGGCGAGCTTCGCATCCATCTCCTGGATGTAATCCGTCGCGATCTGGTGGCCCAGGCCCCGCGAGCCGGTGTGCAGCATCACGACCACTTTTCCCGGCTCCAGGCCGAGCGCTAGGGCGAACTCCGGGTAGAAGATCTGGTCGACGGCCTGGACCTCGAGGAAGTGGTTCCCCGAGCCGAGCGTGCCCAGCTGGCGCAGCCCGCGCTTGCGGGCGTTCGCGGAGACCCCGGAGGGCCGTGCCTTCGAAAGGCAGCCTTCCTCCTCCTGGACGGCGAGGTCCTCCTTGCGGCCGTGCCCCCGCGCGACCGCCCAGCCGGCCCCGCCGGCGAGCACCTCGTCCATCTCGCTCCCGGTGAGGGAGAGGCCGCCCTTCGAGCCGACCCCGGAGGGGACCGCCCGGTAGAGCGCGTCCAGAAGCTCGCGCATGTGCGGTACCACCTCCTCGCGTCGCAGGGAGGTCCGAAGGAGCCGGACCCCGCAGTTGATGTCGTAGCCGATCCCGCCCGGGGAGACGACGCCTTCCGAGAGGTCGAACGCCGCGACGCCGCCGACCGGAAAGCCGTAGCCGAAGTGGATGTCCGGCATCGCGAGGGAGTGCTCGACGATACCGGGCAGTGTGGCGACGTTCGCCAGCTGCTCGAGCGACGGGTCGCCCTCCACCGCCGAGAGCAACGCCGCGTTGGAGAACAGAATTCCCGGTACCCTCATCCCCGCCCGTTCGCTCTGGGGGATCTCGAACGTGAACTCGTCGAGGCCGACGAGCTTCGGGGGGAGCGTCATGGGGCGCCGCCACCTACTCTCGGATTATAAGGGGGGGCCCGCGAGCCCGAGCGCCGAGGCGTGGCGTCGTGCGGGCAACCCTGGGCGCACGACCCGAAGCCGCACGACCCCTCCCCCGCTCCACCGATGGTGCGGCCGTGGGGGGCCTGTCCGAGGAACTAAAGAGCGGGCGGCCGGTCTCACCTCGGATGCTCCTTCGCACCCTCCTGACGATCGTCAATCTCGGGATCCTCGTCGCGGCGATCCTGGCGTGGGTCTTCGACCCGGCCGTCTCGGGGTACCTGTTCTACGGGCTCCTCTTCTGGTTCATCGCGTCGATCTTCATCGGCCGCCTTCCCGAGATGAACCGTCGGGTCCTCGAGAGCCGGCCGAGCTGGGCCGGGTCGCCTCCGCCGGCTCCCGGTGCCCCCCTCCCCTCGGCGCCCGCGGGAACCGAGCTCGGTTTCTGTGCGCGATGTGGGGCGAACGTGGCGAGCGGCACCGTCGTCTGTCCGTCGTGCGGCCGGGCCCTCCCGGTCTTCTAGAGGGTGGGTAAGGACGTCGGCGTTCGGGCGGCTTCCGTTCGTCTACGCCCTGTCGATCGTCGCCCTCCTCGCGTTGGGCGTGGTCGCCCTCGGGGTGCGCTTTGGGCTGGGGACGCTCTCGCTCGCCCTCCTGGTGGTCCCGGTCGTCGTCGCTCTCTGGTACCTCGCCGAGTACGACCGACGGCCGATGGCCCAACCGAATCCGCCCGTGACCGCGACCCCGGCGGAGACCGAGGAGTTCGACGACCCGGTCCTCGAGGCGGACCGGCTCGAAAGCGAAGGGGGCGGGCCACCAACGGAGTCGGCCGCCGGGCCGCCGGAGGCCGCCCCACCCGAACCTGCGCTCGGCCCTGGGGCCGTGGACGGACCCGGGGCCGGTTAGTTCGGCGCGACCGACAGCATGATCTCGCGCGCACGGACGTTCTGACCGGCCGACACCTTCAGCCCCACGACCTTTCCGGCCGCTGGGCTCGTCACCTCGTTGCGCATCTTCATCGCCTCGAGAACGAGGACGACCTGCCCGCGCTGGACGACCTCGCCTTCGGCGACCCTGAGCTCGATCACCTTGCCGGGCATCGGCGGATACAAGGGGGTCGCCCCGCCCGGGGCCGGCGCCGCTCCGTCCGCGGGAGGAGCGGGCCGAGAGGCGGCGATGGCGGTCGGCGGGGAGCGTGCCTGTTCGACCCGTGCGCCGACGACGACGCGATAGCGCTCGCCGTTCACGGTCACCGGTGCCTCCGGGGACGGCGAGGCCGCCGGCCAGCCCGAAACCACGACCCGCTCCCCGTTGACCTCGAGTTCCGTGTCGTCGCCGGGGGCGTCGCGCCGGACCACCGTGTACTCCCTTCCGAGGAGCCCAACCGTGCCGTTCGCCAGGTCGACCTCGACCTCCTGCGGACGCCCGTCGATCGTCAGCGATACCTTCAACGGATCACCTCCGGCCCGCCTGGAGCCGGACCCGGCCCTCGTGGGCCCAGGGGCTCACACCGGCCGGGAGGGCGACGGCGGCCGGCGGCGCGCTCTCGCCCCTCGGGGGGATCGGGGAGCGCATTGCGCCGACGAAGCCGAGCGCGGCGGCGTTGAGCACGTCGCTCGAGAGCCCTTGCGCGCGCAGCTTCACGTAGCTCTTGTAGACGAGGGGGAACATGGCGTAACTCAGCACCTCGGCGTCGTCCGCCGCCGGGACGAGCGAGCGCGCCTCGGCGAGCGCCTTCGCGTACTCCGGTTCGAGCAGGTCCGCCGGTCGGCCGGTGATCGGCGCTTCGCTGTTCAGCGCCTTCTTCAAAAGCTCCGAGTCGACCGGCGCCGGA
>JAKIWY010000104.1 GCA_022749835.1 Thermoplasmata archaeon
AACTGCGCCAACCATCCCGAGGTCACCGCTACCGCATTTTGCCGCGAGTGCGGAAAGCCGTTTTTTTCGGATCAAGCTGAACAAAAAGCATACGACGACGAGACCGCACATCAGGAAGCACGCATTGCGGCTATGAAGCGGGGTGACTACATGCTTTTTGATCCGCGATCGCAGTCCGCCCGCCTCGATGCTGCGGCCGACCTCGGAGAGGAGCGGGCCGCGCCCGACGATCGTCAGGGGGACGTCATGGGGGAGCTCGCGGAGCACCTTGAGCAGCGTCAGGACGTTCTTGCGGACGTCCAGGCGACCGACGAACAGTAGGCCCTTGCGGGGCTCGCTCGACGCGGGGGGGCAGAACAGGTCGGTGTCGAGGGGCGGGGGAAGGACCGTGATCCGGTCGGTGTCGACCCCCCAGCGGTCGGTGACGAAGTTCCTGAGAAAGTTCGTCTGGACGATGAGATGCGCCTTTCCACGGGAAAGAATGCGCCGGTACATCCGCCCGTCGACCCAGCGCAGCAGGCGCTCGAACGACGAATAGACGGTCCCGGTGAGGTCGGAGGGAGGGTTGTGCATGGTGATGACCGTCGGAATCGACGGGCCCATCTCAGAGAGGAGCAGCCCCGAGACCTCCTCGTTGATGTGGACGACCTGGCCGGCGTCGGCGCTGTGGTCGTCGACGTGTTTTCGAAGTGAGTTCCAGACGAGGCTGCCCCCCAGGAGGTGGGCGCCGATGCCGCTCGAGACCTGGAACGGGTAGCGGTCGAGCGGCGAGCGCGAGGGCAGGACCGCCACCGCCGGATTCGCCGCCGTCCAGCCGTCCCGAACGTTGGAGACCAAGGTGACGTGGATTTGGGGGTCTCGGCTCAGGATCGTCGCTACGTCGCTGACGTAGCTCTCGATGGCACCGCCGACGATCGGGGGGATCGAGACCATGCCGGTAGAGGCGAGGATCACGTTCAGCATTCGATTCCGTTTCTCCGAACCGTTATCTTAGTGATAGGGTCTCGGTTCGACTGGTCACGGGGAGCGATGAGCACGCGAGCCCCGGGGAACGCCCCGAGGGTCGAACCCCCCGAGGAGACCGTCGGCCTTCTTCCGGACAACTATCCGCGCTCCGCGCTCGCCTTGACCGCCCTGCGCCACCCGCTCTCCATCCCGCGATTCCTCTCGAGCCGGCTGGCCTACCGCAGCAACCTGCGCCATTCCCGCGGAATCGCCGGGGTCCGCCTCGAGCCGCCCGATGAGTTCTTCCGTTCTCTCACCGGGGGCAAAGAGCTCTCCTCGTTTCCGGTACAAACCCCGGTTCTTGAGGGGTTGGTCATGACTTTTCGTCGGATCGGTGAAGAGTACTCGCGACGGTGGAACTCCCCGCTCGCCCAAGGGTCGAGCGCCCTCGACCTCAACGACGCAAGGGTCCTCTACGCACTCGTTCGCGCCCGGACGCCCCGAACGGTCATCGAGACGGGGGTCTCCGACGGCTTTTCGAGCCTGGTCATCCTGGAGGCCCTGGAAGAGAACGGAGGGGGGACCCTGCATTCGATCGACCTCCCGGAGATCGGTGCGCCCTCCCTCATAGGCCGCGCCCCCGGTTGGGTCGTCCCCGAGCGACTGCGGCCCCGCTGGCGCCTGCACCTGGGACCCAGCCGCCGGGTGCTCCCGAAGCTACTCCGTGAGATCCCACGACCTGAGATGTTCCTGCACGATAGCGAGCACTCCTACACGAACATGCGATTCGAGTTCTCCTCCGTCCTCCCCCGGCTCGGAGCCTCGGGGCTCCTCCTGAGCGACGACGCCCGGAGCAACGACGCCCTCATCGAGGCCGCCCAGGAGCACGGGGGCCGGGCCTCGTTCTGCGAGGGGCGGTTGGGCGGGATCGCCCGCGGCAGCGCAGCGGTCGGTTGACCGGGCGCCGACCCGAGACGGCGGGGCTTTCCCACCCGCGTGCCCGGGCTCCCCGGGCGGGTCAGTAACCCCAGAGCGCCAGACGATGGTTCGCCGACTCCCGGGCGGGGCCCAACAGGGTTCCCGAAACGTTCTGGAAGACGTCCTTCGCCTGTCGATTGAGCTCAAAGGGCGCCGTACGGCGTCCGTTCGCCCAGACGTCGTGGGCCTCCCAAGGGTCGGAGTCGATCTCGTAGAGCTGGCGCGCGGGAGCGTCCGGCCCGACCACGAGCTTCCAATGGCCGTCGTACGCCGCGATCCGGACCCCGTCCAGGAGCTCCCGGAGCGGGGTGGGAATCAGGTGGCGCTTCGCGGGCTCGACCCCGGTGGACGCCGCGAACGTCGGTGCCGTGCGCTCCAGGGCGATCAAGCGGCGCAGCGGAATCCCGTCGGCCTCGAAGGCTCCCGGGGCGCCGGCCTCTTCGAGGACGGTCGGTGCGACGTCGACGAGGCTCGCCCGGCCGAGAGCGCGCGTGCCCCCCATTTCGCCGAATGGGAATTTCACAATGAGCGGAATATGCAGCAACTGCTCGTCGACCCGGTGGTTGTGGAAGACCATCCCGTGCTCACCGAACGATTGCCCATGGTCCCCGACGACGATGAAGAGCGTGTTCTCCCAGCGGCCCGAGGCCTTCAGCGAGTCGATGATCGACCCGAGGCGTGTGTCGAGCACCCCAAAGGTTCCCCGGTACATCTTCGCCAGCGCGGCGAGCTCGCTGGGGGTCGGGGTCCAACTGCCGAGCACCCAACCGAGCCGGTCCTGGCGGGAGGAGCGGGGACCGTCACCCGGTGGTGCTGACCCGTAGTACGGCTCGTGCGCGTCCATCAGGTTCACGACGCAGAACCCGGGAACGCTCTCGGGCAGCCCGGAGAGCCAGCGACGGAACGCCGGTTCGATCCACGGGGCGGTCACCTCGGGCGACGAGGACCCGGGAGCCCGGATCTTGTCGGTGAACCGGGTAACCCCCTCGAGGACCTTTGGATATCGTAGCGAAGCGTGAACGAGGAGCTCGAGCGCCGGCGTCAGGCCGCTGCACGATGACGCGGAGGACGACCAGCGTGACGGTGCCCTTCGCCCGTCGGGCGTCGACTCGGCGCGGGAACGGACGTACGGCTCCCACCACGCCGCGACCTGCGTCCGGTCGAACCCCACCGGAAACCCGGACGCCTCGCCGAGCGTCGGGTTTCCCAATAGCGCCGCCGTGGAATACCCGCAGGCGCTCAACGCGCTCGGGAGCGCCGGGTCCTTGGCCGCCTCGGCGCGGAAGGACGGCAGGTTCCAGAAGTACCGACCGGAGGAGAGGCTCCGATGTGCGGGGATCGTCCAGGGGGCGACCGAGTACGCCCTCGGGAATACGACCGATTCTTGGATCAACCTCGCTACGTTGGGGGAGCTGGGGCTGGCGGGGTCGCCGGGCGGAAAATCCGGGGACCGCACGCAGTCCAGCACGACGATGACAACGTTCGGCCGGTCCAGCAAGTTGATTCTCCGCGATCTCAAGCCGTCGGGTGAGACCCCGGGCTCTTGAGTCAAATGACGAGCTGGGGGTATAAGGTAGGCACGCATCGAGAAGAACGAGGGGCGCTCGCCGCCCAAGAGCGCGCTGTGTCGCCCCGGAGCGTCCGGGGCGAGCCGACCCCGAAGGAGATTTCAGCGGGCCGGGTCGCTTCGGCGAGCCAGGCCTGACGCCCGGAGTCGAGAACGGCCATCAGCTATTAGACGGGGCCCGGCCTCGCCGCTCCGTGACAACGGCCGGCCCATCGGCTTCGACACCCTGGTTCGCCTTGCTGGTTGTCCTAGCGATGCTGGCGCTCGCCTTCCCGCTGCCGACCGGCTCGACTCACGTCCCGGCGCCACCGACCGGCGTCGCCCCCTCCCCCGCGCACGTCTTCCCCTCCGTCGTGGCGCCGACCGGTGGAGCGCCGGTCCCCGCGGCACACTTGCGCACCTTCTCCTTCGGCTGGCTGCAAGGATACATCTTCTACTCACCGCCGGACCCCCCGAACTATCTGTTCGGGCTGGGGACGGTCTCCGCCGTCGACAACCCACTGAAGAACACGACCTGGTTCGGCGGCCAGGGGTATGGTGGGCTTTCCAACGTCACCCTGAGCTACGACAACGGCACGCCCCAGGGCTGCCAGTGCTGGTGGTATCCGAACGTGCCCCACGGGCTGACGCCGCGGTCGAACTCGTCGTTCGGCACGTATACCGCGGGCGGGTTCATGGTGCTGTTCGGCGGCGTGACGAATCTGGGAACCAACGCCGTCACGAATCAGACCTGGCTCTTCTGGGTCGCCAACCAGACGTGGCAGAACGTCACGAAAGCGCAGGCCCCCCCCGGACGAGAGAACGCGGCGTTCGCCGTCGACGAGCAGGACGGTTTTGCGCTCCTCCAGGGCGGGATTGACCCGTCGTACCGGTCGGGAGGGGTCACCGGCACGGTGATCTGGAACGACAGTTGGGAGCTCAACCTGACCACCCTCAACTGGACGCTCCTTGCGCCGTCGGGCTCCCCACCGGCGCTCTACGCCTCCTCGATGATCTGGTCAACGGTCGGCGACGAGTTCGTTCTGAACGGTGGCTGCAGCATCGACTTCTGTTCGGGGCTCACGTGGTACTACTCCCCGGTGACCTCCAGCTGGAGCCAGCTGCAGGTGACCGGCGCCGTCCCATCCGCCCGCGGCTCCTCCTCGTTCGTCTGGGACCCGGTCGACAACGTCTCGATTCTTTTCGGGGGCTTTCAGCTAGGGACGGCCGGCCTGGTGCCGCTCGGCGATTCCTACACGCTCGACCCCGCCACGCGCGACTGGGAGGCCGTCTCCGCTACCGGAGGGCCGAACGCCTCGTACGGCGCTGCCTCGGCGTTCGCCGATTACCCCGGATGCATCGGCATGTGGGTGATCGGCGGCAGCCCGACGATTACCCAGGGTCCACCGGGAAACGCCTCGCTCCTCGTCCCGTCCTCCACCCCGGGCGGCCTCGACTGCTACGGCGTGTTCAGCGGGGGCGGCCCGCCCCCTCAGCCCTGCTCCAACGACAACGGCTCCGTGAGCGTCCTCGTCCGCGACGCAGCGACCCGTCTGCCCATCCCCAACGCCACGTTGAACGTCCAGGGCTCCTGCGGCCAGAGCGTGCTGACGACCGACAAGACCGGGCACGTGAGCATCACGGAACGCTCCCCGGATGTCGTCAACATTACCACCTCAAGTCCCGGCTATCATTCGTCGCATGAGCAGTTCTCTCTCACCGGGCGCGCCGGGCAGCGATTCACCATCGAGCTGACGCGGCTTCCCACCGCGAGCGTCCGGGTCTTCAGCCTCTCCACCGTGGCGGGCTTGAGCCCGCTCGGCGGGGCCAGCGTCGTCCTGGGCGGGGTCGTGGTGCTCGGGACGACCGACGCGCTCGGATGGGTCAACTCGAGCGCGCTCAACTCGGCCAGCTCCACCCCGATCCTCACGGCCTCCGCCCCGGGCCACTCCTCGTCCTCGCAGTCGATCGTCGTCCCGTACACCGGCGTCGTCTACGCCAACGCGACGTTGCTCTCGGACGGTGGGCTCGACATCCGGGTGGTCGACAACGCGACGGGAGGGCCGGTCGCCAACTCCTCCGGAATGCTCACGATCGTCGAGGCGACCGGCGGCAACTCCTCGAACTTCCTGCCGGACGCTCTCGGGTGGTACAACGTCTCCCTGCCGCAGGGGAACTACTCGGTCAGCGCGACCGCGCCCGGGTACTTCCCGAACTCCACGAAGAGCCCGGTCTTCCTTCCGTGGCTCGCCACGCAGACGGTCGACATCAACCTCACCCTCGTCTACGGCGCGGACGTCCACGTCTACGCCCGCGACGCGAACGTCTCGGGCCCGGTGCCGAACGCCTCCGTGACGTTCGGCCGCGCCCTCCCGATGATCACCGACCGCCACGGCTGGGCGAACGCGAGCGACATCCTCCCGCCGGGAAAGCTCGGGATCAAGGTCGAGGCGTGGGGGTACTACCCGAACCGCACGGTCGTCCTGATCACCTACTTCCTCGTCCTCCCGCGCCTCGTCATCAATCTCACCCCGGCGCCCCCCTGCAGCGGCTACGCGGATTGTCCGCCGAAGACCAACAATACGAACGGCCCTCCCGCCTTCGCCCTACTGCCCCCGCCCGGCCCGGCCCAATGGGTGCTGCTCGGTGCCCCGGCGGCGCTCGCG
>JAKIWY010000105.1 GCA_022749835.1 Thermoplasmata archaeon
GCGTCTCGAGCGTGCTTGCCAGATTCCCATGGGTGGTTGCGCGGGCGGCTTCGAATAGGGCTCCTTATATGACGTTTGGCGAACGAATGCGCCATAGCCGAGCGTGGTGTGGGGCCCGCGTGGCCGTCGCCCCCACCGTGCTCCCTCCCGTCGGCGGGGAACGGCCCTCCACCCGTCCCGGGGTTCTGCTCGGGCTCGATGAAGCAGGTCGCGGAAGCGTCCTCGGTCCCCTCGTCGTGGGAGGGTTCCTCCTCGAGGAAGAACGTCTCGGCGAACTCCCCGCCTTGGGCGTCAAGGACTCGAAACAGCTCACCCCGGGGGCGCGGGAGCGTATCTACGGGCGGCTCCGGTCGCTCGGCACCTGCTCCTCCGTGACGTTGAGCGCCCCCGAAGTGGACCGGTGGGTCCGCCGCGGAGGCCTCAACGAGCTGGAGGCCCGGGCGTTCGCCCAACTCATCCGGCGCCACCGGCCCGAGGTTGCGTTCGCCGATGCGTGCGACCCGGTCGCGGCGCGCTTCCAAGAGAATATCTATCGGTTGAGCGGCTCCAAGAGCCGTGTGGACGCTCGCCATCACGCCGATGAGGAGCTCCCGATCGTCGGCGCCGCTTCGATCGTCGCGAAGGTCCGAAGGGACCGTGCGATTGCGGGCCTCCAGGCTCGGGTCTCGGGCGTGATCGGGAGCGGTTACCCTTCCGACGCCACCACGGTGGCGTACGTGCGTTCGTGCCTGTCGACCGGGGCGGCGCTGCCCGACTGGGTCCGCAGCTCCTGGAGCACGACGCGAAGGCTTAAACTCGAACGCTCGGCTCGTCCCCTCGAGACGTTCGATGGGGATCGAGGAGACGCTGGCGTCGCTCGTCGACCGGTTCAACCGGCACGCCGGCGATAACCCGGGGGTCCGCGAAGAGCTCGAAGGGATCCGACGGACGATAGTCATCCACCTGACGGACGAGAGGAGCTACGCCGTGGACCTGAAGGAGGGCCGGCTCACCAACCTGAGGACCGGCTCCAAGGATCGGGCCGACGTCACGATCACCACCGACTCCGCCACCTTCGACGGCCTCGTGAAGAAGGAGCTCGGGCCGATGAAGGCGCTCGTCACGAGAAAGCTGACGATCGACGGGAGCCTCGAGGATAAGCTCCTGTTCCGAAAGCTGCTGTAGCCTTGGGGGCCCGTGGGGCCTACGGGAGGAAGACGCAGGCCGCGATGCAGACGCCGTAGTGGTCCATCGGGATGACGAGCTCCTCCGTCCGGTAGTGGATGCGCCGAAGCTCCACCCCTCGGAAGTGCGCGATCTCCTGCATGCGCCACTTGAGGAACTCCTTGAGGGACTTCTGCGTGCCGTGGAGATGGCCCTCCGCGACGTAGCCTCCCGACCCGTCCGTCCGGAAGCCGTAGGCGATGCCGGCGCTGATGACCTCCCCTTCGCCCCCGCCGTGCCGGGCGAGGACGCAGTGCGTGATCGCGCCGCGCTCGATCTTCTCGCGCTCGATCTGGCGGATCCCGTTCGGGAGCACCGAGGAGACGCTCACCAGGTTCTGCTCGCCGATCCCCGCCTGCAATAGCGCGAGGTCGAAGGCGTTGAGCTCGCTCGTGCGATTGATCCCCTTGCCACTGGTCACGAAAAAGCGAGTCGGTACGGGAACGAGGGTGGCGGAGCGCGCCTCGCCTCGTCGGGGCACGAAGCGCGCTCAGTCGCTCGACGGCTTAAGGTTTCGCCCGGGAAATCCGAAGCGCCCCCGCCACCGCCACGGCCCATCGGGGCGCCCGGGCCCCTTCAGATGATGATGGCGTGGCGCCGGCGCATCGACGATTCGTTCTCGCCCCGGGCGGCCATGACGTCCGCGATCAGGGCGTCGGTCAGGCGAAGGCTCGCGGACTCGAAGAGGGTGCCGAGAGGCGCGAGCTCGGGACGCGCCGGGTCCTCGGGAAAGTCGACCGGAATGAGGAGGGTCCCGACGTGGGCGAGCTTCGAGGTCGGTCGCGCGGTGACGACGATCAGCTGGGCGCCTTCGCGTCGGACGATGTTCGCCGCCTGGATGCTCGAGTAGCTCTCCCCTCGGCCCGAGAGGATGAACACCGCATCCCCGCTGCGCACGATCGGGGTGACGCTCTCGCCGATGACGTACGCCGTGAGGCCGACCTGGACCAATCGCATGGCGAACGCGCGGCCGATGATCCCCGAGCGACCCGCGCCGTAGACGAACACCGCCCCGGCCTTGAGGAGGATCTCGACCGCCCGGGCGATCACCGTCGGGTCGATGCGGTCCAACGCCAGCGAGACCTGCTCGCCGATGTACTTCTGCGCGTGGGAGAAGACGAGGCCGTTAGCGGCGGCGTCCGTGCCCATGGGCACTCCCCCCTTTCGGCCGGAGCCGCGCCGCGAGCGGTTTCGGGGCCGGGCGGCGGGGAGGCGGCGCCTTGGGGCTGAGCGCTGGGCGGATCGCGGGTTTCGCCCCGGCGACCACCTTTCCCTTCGCGGCGGCCGGAAGCGCGGCCTGGCTGTGCTTCTTCGCCCAGCGTCGGGCGAGCGCGCGCTCGTAGAGGAGCTTCATGTTCATCCCGTCGTGCTCGAGCAGGGGAGAGCTCGAGATCACCGTCGCGTCGTAGTCCCGCTCGCCGAGCATCTCCGCGAGCGGGTCGAAGCGGACCTGGCCGCGCTTGATCGGCGTGAGTCGAAACTCGCCCGGGCCGTAGAACTCGACGCCGGAGAAGTTCATGTAGAGGTCGCCGCCGCTCGCCTCGACGAACTGCTCGATCGCCGGTTTGAGGACCGCGGGCTCCTCGAAGTTGACCCGTTCGCGGGCGGCGAGGTGCGGGAGATTGAGCACCGGAACTATCCCCTTGACTCGATGGGCCAGGTCGAGGACCTCTTCGCGCGAGCCAAAGACGTCGGGATGCCCGCTCGGCTCGACGCCCAAGCGCACCGATCCCTTGCTGAACTCCTTCATCCAGACGCTGAGGCCTTGGGCGATCTGCGTCAGGTCGTGGACGCTGTCCGCCCGGTTACCGCCTCCGTAGAAGCCCAGGTGCGTCACGACCAGGCGGGCTCCGAGACCCTCCGCGAGGATCGCGGCCCACTGGATCTGTCGCACCGAGCGCTCGCGGGACTCCTGGCTGCCGAAGAAATCCACGTAGTAGGGTGCGTGCAGCGTGAGGTCGACGTCCAGCGCGCGGGCGAGCGCCTTCGTCAGCTGGAGGTCTGCGTAGTCCTTGGCGAGGCTCCAGGTGAGCGTGGTCAGCGATTCGCGCTTCTTGACCGGGGCGGAGAGGGCCCCGAGGGTCGGCTCCTTCGCCTCGTGGCCGGCCGCGGTGACCCCGACGACCAGCTGCAGGGGGAGCTCGCGGGAGCTCTTTCCGGCCTCCTCGTCGAGGACGACGCGGGTCAGCGGGTTGACCTTGATGAACTGGACTTCCATGGCGGTGAGGCCGAGATGGTGCACATCGGCGATGCCGTCGCGGAGCGTCCGGCCCTTGCACGATAGGGGAATCCCTGCGGGTCCGAACCGGATCAAGCTAACCTACCCTCAAAATTCGCGCGCGCGGGCATTCGCTCGGTCTATATGGGGATTTGGACGGAGCCTCGAATCCCTACGAACCGGCATCGCGGGCCCTCCCGCCGAGTGAACTTCCCGCCCCGCTTTCGTTCCGAGACGAGAAGCTGGTCCCACGAGTCGCCGACCGGTGCCACCACGAGCCCCCCTTCGGCCAACTGCGCCTTCCACGCGGGAAGGATGGAGGGGGTGGCACACGAGATCACGATCCGGTCGAACGGCGGTTGCTCGGGCCATCCGATAGAACCGTCCCCTGCCCGGACCTGGACCCTCGCACCGTATCCTGCCTCGTGGAGGCGACGCTCGGCCTCCCGAGCGAGCTCGGGATCGATCTCCATCGCGAAGACCCTCCCCGAAGGACCACAGGTCTCCGCGACAAGGGCCGCCAGGTAGCCCAACCCGGCCCCGACCTCGAGCACCTTGAACCCGGGAGCGAGCTCCAGCCACTCGAGCTGTATCGCGACCATGTGCGGCGCCGAGATCGTAGAGGGGCCCTCCGAGATTGGGAGCGGCTCGTCCCGGTACGCCTCCCCCTGGAGAGCAGCGGGAACGAACCTGTGACGGGGGACGGAGCGCATCGCTCGGGCGACCTCGGGAGGCAGGCGACCGAGGCGACGGACCATCTCGGCGGCCGAGAGTCTCCAGGCTTCGTCCTCGGTCACGGGGGTGCCGTGGCCTTCGGATGGAAACCGAACCCGAGCAGGTAGAGCTCGCTCGAACCTTCGCGAGATGCCGGTGGCTTCGTCCGGACGAACCGTTGGAAGAGCGGGCGCAGGTCCGCTTCGAGACCGTCGAGGAGATCGCCGTCAAACACCTTGGCGACGAACGTCCCCCCGTCGACGAGAAGGGGTTTGGCAAGGGCGAAACCGGTGCGTACGAGTTCCACGCTGCGCGCGTGGTCGGTCGCGTACGCCCCGCTGATGCGCGGCGACATGTCCGAGAGGACGACATCGAACGAGCGGCCCTTCAGACGGGCCGCCAACGCCGGGCTTCCCACCTCGCCGCGCATGTAGATGACCCCGGGGATCGGCTCGAGCTTTCGGGGGTCCACGGCGACGACCTCCCCCCGGTCCCCCAAGCACTGGTGCGCGATCATCGACCAACCCCCCGGCGAGGCCCCCAGGTCGAGCACCCGGTCGCCCTCGTGGAAAACCGGGAACCGCTCGGCGAGATACGCGAGCTTGAAGGCGGCGCGCGAGCGCAATCCTTCCCGCTGCGCCGCGCGATAGAACGGGTCCCGTCGGCGTTCCGAGACGAAGCGGCGGGGCATCGTGCGGTCAGGGAGAGCGGCGCTTAAAGGCCGGTCGGAGCCGCCGGGGGATGGGGCCGTCCGAATTTGAATCGGAGTCTCTTGCACCCCAAGCAAGAAGGATGGTCCAAGCTACCCCACGGCCCCACCGGGCGCTTACGGAAACGCGGGACTCGACCGGTGAGATAACCGTTACCCGGGGCCGGTCTAGCCGGTGTGCGCGATCCACCAGGCGCCCAGCCCGACCGCGGTGATGATGGCGGTGTTGGCGATCGACAGCCAGAAGAAGAACCAAAGCTCCCGCCTTCCCTCGGTGGGCATGACCTCGGGGGACGGGGTTGAGCTACCGGGCGTCGCCGTATAGGGCGTAACGAACTCTTCGGCCATTGCTTGATCAGGCGCTGGGCTGCCCTCGGGCGTCCGAGTTCTTAACCCATTCGTTCTTGCCGGCCTTGAATCCGCAACCTTTGGCGTCCCGTCCGGCCGGCATCTCGTTCTGTCACCACTCGGCGACCGGCGCCGACCCCCATCCCAGCTCGCCTCTCCTCCATTCATGCCCTCCGTGCGAAGCGCTCGGCGTTGTCTCCTGGATGGCCCACTGGCTTCGGCCGTTCCCTCCCTCGTGGGCGACTCTCCCGCCTTGGTCAACTCCGGGATCCGCGGGGCCCTTGGGAAGATCTTGACACGGTGGATGCCTCGCTTCGGTTAGGCTCCGATCCGCTCTGCGGAGCTCTTCCATCACCCCCGTCGCCCTGGTTCGTCGGGACTACGGTTTCCCACCGGCCGGTGGTTCGAGAGGCGGTCCGCTGAGTGGGGGCCCTTTCAGGTCGGTGGTGATACGCTGGGCCAGAAGCCGAAAGCGAGTCCACGGACTCCTGCGACCAGGGTACCGCTCCACCAGGTGGGCATCCAACGGAGCGAAGGCGTTCCAGTCAGCGACCGCGGTGTATTGAACAAAGTCCCGCACCAACGGGTAGTCAAGAGTTCCAGACGCCACCATCTGGCCGATGAGCTCGTACTGGTAGGCGAACGACCGACTCTCGAAATCCTCGAGGCTGTTGTCGAAAGCGTTCCACCCGGAGGCGACCGCGCTCCCGACGGAGCGATGCATCTTCCACCGGCGCTCGGCAAAATCCGCCGACGTAAGTTGCGCCATCATCGAGAAGGCGAGGTTCCTTCGGGCGTCCATGCGGCTCGCTCGCACGTTGTACGCCAACAGGCAAACGGAGACGACCAGCGCGGAGGAAGCGGCGATGCTTACCCA
>JAKIWY010000106.1 GCA_022749835.1 Thermoplasmata archaeon
CCGCGCCGAGCAGTTGCGTGCACGTCGCCGGGGATTACAACACGGTCCTCGCGTGGTCGACGAACAGCGGCCGCAATTGGAGCTCACCGGTCCCGGTCGACCCGGAGTATCCGTGGGGCGGCTGTGTCAACTCGGCGATCCTCATCGAGCCGGGCGGCGCCATCGACATCCTCCTCGAGGACTTCAACACCACGCCGACGCACAACCTGACGGTCGCCCGGGACTACTTCACGCAGTCGACGAACGGCGGAGTGCTGTTCAGCGCTCCGGTGCCGGTGTCGAACGACACGATCGCGAACTCCACCTGGTGGGTCGACGCGTCGCTCAGCCGCGACAACTCCGGAACCCTCTACGCGGCGTACGATTCCTCGAACTCCACGGGCAACACCGTCTCCCTCGTCACCTCCCGAACGGACGGGGCAAGTTGGCAATCGGTCCTCGAGGTCAACCCGAAGCCCGGGCCCAGCCTCGACGTCGCCGCGACGGTCCTCGGCGGGGAGAACGGGACCTCCTACGTCGCGTGGACCTCCAACAACTCCTCGTTCGGCTGGCGGACGTTCGAGGCACCCGTTTCGGGGAACGGAACGATCGAGGGACCGATCGTCGTGGTATCGAACTTCTTCGGAGCGAACCAGCTCTGGGGGGACGGCTCGGTCGGCCTCTCGCGCCTCGCCCGCGGGGTCCTCGCGCTGAGCTGGGGGCTCGCGGTCCGCAACGGGCCGACCGTCCTCAGCGAGATCTTCGCGGCGGTGGTCGGCGAGAGCCCTCCGGGCGCACCGACCGTGACCTCGGTTCACTCCGGGATCGCCCAGATCTCCTTCACCTGGAATGCCGCGGCGGGCGGGGCGGCGGTGTCGGGCTTCAACTTGAGCTACCGCGCATCGACCGGTCCGGTGACCAACGTCACCTTCGGACCGCTCGCCCGCTCGGCGTCGGTCGGGCAGCTCTCGGCAGGAGTTCCGTACACCTTCGTGCTCGTCGCCTTCAATCCCGGCGGCTTCGGCCCGCCGGCTCCCGTGATCAACGTCACGCTCAGCGCCTGGGGGGTAGTCACCGGCTCGGTCTTTCCGGCGAACGCCATCGTGCGGCTCGATGGGAGCCCGGTCGTGGTGAGCAGCGGAACGTACGCCGCCAACGCGACGAGCGGCCCGCATATCCTGAGCGCGAGCGCGTCGAACTACGACCCGGCGACCCATGCCGTCCTGCTGCCGTGGAACGGGAGCACACAGCTGGACCTCGTGCTCAATCTCTCCTCCGGGGAGATGCGGGGGTACGTCCAGCCGAACTACGCCCACGTGACGTTCGACGGTGTCCTTCTGCCCACGACGCTCGCCGGCGAGTTCGAGAGCGGGGCTCCCGGAAACAGCTCGCATCAGCTCATCCTCTCGGCGTTCGGCTTCGTGACCAGCAAGATCTCCCTGGTCGTTCCCCCGAACGCGACCGCCTGGGAGAACGTCTCGCTGGTCCCCGACAACGGCTCGCTCAAGATCTCGGTGAGCCCGGTAACCTCCCAGGTGACGGTCTCGGGCGCCGCCGTGACGCTCGACGTCTACGGCACGGCGAACCTCTCGCGCACTCCCGGCTCCTATCTGGTGAAGGCGGTGGCGGCAGGGTATACGAGCGACACCCGCACCGTCACCGTCTCCTCGCTCAGGATCTCCTACGCCAACATCTCGCTCCAGTCGGTCGGTCCGACCAGCGGCAACAACGGTTCTCAGGCCGGCACCAACTACACGCCGTATCTGATCGGGGCAGGAATCGCCATCGTGGCCGTCATTGCGGCGATCTTCCTCGTGCAGCGGCGCCGCGGCGGGGGACCCGGCGGCGAGAGACGTCCGCCCCCTCCCCCCGAACCGGTCGAGGAGGAAGGGAGCTTCTTGGACGACCCTCCGGCCGCATGACGTCACGGTACGAGGGATGGGGTCGGCCAAGGGCTCTCACGTCCGATTTCCGGGGGCCGGGAGCTTCCATCCCTTCCCCCTTGCTATTCCGACCCGGCGGCCCTCTGGGAAGCCGGGCCGGGGGAATCCCGCCGCGATGAAGGAGGAGGAGGGGGGGGCGATCGTCGGGCAACCCGTGTATCCTCGATGCGGGTCTCTCTCTCCGACGCGTCCGGGAGGACGCACGCCGTACGGCACCGCCGTCCCTCACATTCCGCGCCCCCGGCGCCGATCCGCGGGAGTTGGGGCGCGTCAGGCGGTTCCGGCGCTGGCCGTCGCCCTACTCCTTGCCGGGCTCGCTTCGCTCCCACTTCCGGGCGCCGGCCGGCCGACAGGGACCGTCGGGTGGTCGAGCTCCCGGGAACTCCCCGAGCTCCCGTCCTCCGCGTTCGCAACGGTCGGAGGCGTTCGAGCGCTCGGCACCGTCTCGCCGGTATCCTCGAACGCCCCGGTGACGAACACGGTCATCCTCTCGAACGGGACGCTCCTGCCGGGCAACGTCGTCCTTCCGCAGGGCATCTTCCCTCAGGGAGCCGCCTTCGACCCCAGGAGCGGTGAGGTGTTCGTCGCCGACCTCGTCACCTCCGACGTGAGCGTCATCAACGCGTCGACCGACGCGGTCGTGACGACGATCGCGGTGGGCACCTCGCCCTGGCAGGTCGCCTACGACCCGGACAACGGCTTCGTCTATGTCTCCGACTATCTTTCGGACAATCTGACGGTGATCAACGGCTCATCGAACCGCGCCGTCGCCTCGGTGACCGTGGGGGCCCTGCCCGTCGGCGTCGCCTACGACGACTTTACGCGCCAGATCCTCGTCGCGAACAGCAACTCGAACTCCCTGAGCGTCGTGAATCCGGCCACCAACACTGTGAACCGGTCGATTGCCGTCGGTCCCACCCCGTACGGGATCGCCGTCGAGCCGGGAAGCCCGATGGTCTTCGTCGTCAACTACGGCGGCGGGATGTCGACGATCAACCTCTCGAAGGCCTCCGTCGTCGCGACCACCGGCACCGGTCTCGAGCCGGCGGGGGCGGCGTACGACCCGTTGACCAACGAGGTCTACGTGGCGAACACCGCGAGCAACAACCTCACCGTGATCAACGCGAGCACCCAGCTTCCGGTCGCCTCCGTGGCGGTGGGAGTCTCCCCGTTCGCGGTCGTCTTCGATCCGTTGAATCGCGAGATCTACACCGCGAACCAGGGCCAGAACACGTTCGCCTGGTCGACGCTCACCGCCGTGAACGCCAGCGATCACTCGGTGATCGCGAACGCGACCGTCGGCGTCTTCCCCGGAGGGATCGCGTTCGACCCCACGAACTTTCAGATGTTCGTTCCGAACGCGGAATCGAACAACGTGAGCGTCGTCGACAGCCGCACGGTGACCACGGTCAAGACGATCACCGTCGGCTCGCTCCCCGGACCGAGCGTCCTCGACCCGGTCGACGGCCGGGTGTTCGTCGCCAACGGAGAATCGAACCAGGTCTACGTGCTCAACTCGACGACCGGCCAGTTCGAGGCGACGATCACCCCCGGGCCACTGCCGGGAGGACTCGGCTACGACCCGACGCATGACGACGTGTTCGTCGGCTTCGGCTCGAGTTCGAGCGTCGCCGTCGTGAGCGGCTCCAGCCTCAGCGTCGTCGCGACCGTCTCCGTCGGGGGGAACCCGATGGGGATGGCGTTCGATCCAACGCTCGGGGAGATGTTCGTGGCGAACTCGCTCTCGGGCAACGTGAGCGTCGTCGACACCACGAGCGAGAAGGTGGTGGCGACCGTCCCGGTCGGGGCCGCCCCCGAGGGGGCGGTCTACGACCCCACGAACGGGGAGGTCTATGTCACGAACTACGGCCAGGGAACGGTGAGTGTCATCAACACCTCGAGCCGGACCGTCGTCGGCACCGTCGGCGTCGGCCAGCTCCCGCACGGCCTTGCGGTCGACCCAACTCTCGGGACGGTCTACGTCACCAACGAAGGTTCCCGGAACGTGAGCGTCCTGAGCGGCACGACGAACCGGGTCACCGCCACGGTCCCGGTCGGCGCCGTCCCGGGGACCCCGGCGTTCGTCGCGAGCGAGGCGGAGCTCTACGTACCGAACGGCGGGGCGGCGGGCCTGAGCGTTGTGAACGCCTCCCAGGAGCGCGTGACCCTCGAGGTCTCGGTCGGGAGCGGCCCGGACTGGGCGATCTCCGCCGGGACGGGAGACCAGGTCTTCGTTTCGAACAAGGGTTCGGGGTCCGTCTCCCTCGTTTCGGTACCCCCGCCGCTCCAGGTGGACGTCTCCTTCCAGGAGACCGGCCTCTCCGGACAACGCTGGAGCGTCACGGCGAACTGGCAGACCGAGAACTCGACCGGCGACACCATCACCTTCCTCGAGCCGAACGGCTCCAACTTCCCGTACAGCGTCGCGCCGCTCACCGGGTACAGCCAGCAACCGTCCCAGGGACTGTTCAATGTGAGCGGAGCCGCTGTACGGATCGCCGTAACGTTCAACGTCACCGGAACCCCGGCGCCCGTGGTAACGTCGTTCACGGCCCAACCGTCCCCGGTATCGGTCGGCGCGACGCTGCGTGTGAGTGTCGGCGTGATCGGGGGCGTGCTGCCGTTGGCCTTCGTCTACCAGGGCCTGCCGCTCGGCTGCAACGGATCGAACTCCTCGCAGTGGACGTGCGTCCCGACCGGCGCCGGCGACTACCGGTTGAACGTGACGGTGCGCGACGCGGACGGCCGGGTCGGCACATCCTCCGTGGCGCTCACCGTGACCCCGGGCAATCCCGGCGCATCCCCCGGACCGTCGTTCCTCGGCGTGGCCGACACCTACTGGGATGCCGCCGTTGCCCTGGCCATTGCCGCGGTGTTCGTCGCCGGGAGCTACACGTATTTCCAGCGGCGCTACCCGCCACCACCCGCGCCTCCCCGTGACCCGCTCATCTACCCCCATCCGGATAGCCCGCCTCCTCCGCCTCCCCCGGACGAACCTGCGCCTTAACGCCGGGGCGCCCTGCCGGAGCGTTCGACCTCTGCCAAAGACGCTAGCGAGGCCACCGGACCGGCCCTCGCACTCGATGTCCCGAGGGGGAGAGGAACCTCCCGAACTCGTATCGCACGACTCGCGCGTTCCCGTTCGGTTGCAAGGTCACGGAGAAACCGGCTCCGGTCGATGACAAGGGGCCGGTCGCCCACACAAGGCCCGCCTCGTGCGCCGAGTCATGAGGATCCCCATCCGCTGGTTTCGGGAGGACGTTCTCTTCACGGGGACACCCCTGCCACGATTCGGCCGCCGACCCTAATCGTCGCGAGAACCGCCGATGCGGCGATCGGGAGGACAAGCACCATCGCCGGCACCCGATATCGACCCGTGATCTTTCGACGCCGTGCTCGGACCAGCTCCGGGGATCTTTCGCTTCCGGCCCGACGGCCTCCGGTCGATCCTTCGTTCCCTCATCGCGGCTTCCTCGAGGGCCCGCCTCGCCACGCGGCACGGCGGAGCCTGGCCACGATGTGGCGTGCGGGGGGCAGGGCCCCGGGTCGCCGCTGCGCACCCGACGATCCGCGAGGGGATGATCACCCAGGGGCCGGAAAGCTGACCCGTCCGGGAGCGAACGAATGGCTACTGAGTCCGGGCGACAGAGACGCTAAGAGCCCAGGCGGGGTCGCCGGTCAAGCCCGTGAAAGACCGTAACGAACTCTCCCGGATCGTCTTTGGCCAGACACGGATCATCCTCACGCGCGACCTTTCGATCATGAACTCGAACCTGGTGCCGGGGGCCCAGGGCCTCGTGATGGGCAAGCTCGCCAACTACACGCTCAAGGTCGCCTTCCCGCGCGTGACGGTGGGCGTCGGCTGGCAGGACTGCGATATCGTCGAGGGACGCTCGGGGATGCCGACGGACGCGGAGCAGCCGAAGTCGATGCCGAAACCGCGTGCCATGGGCGAAGAGTAGGCGAGGACCGAGCCCTTTTCCTCGTCGGCCGTATCCTGCCGACGTGAAGGCCCAGAAGCGGGAGGCCGTCCCGTTCCGCGACGAGTCAGGAAGCCCGCTCGTCGGCCAGGCTCCGAAGCTGCTCCTTCTCGGGAGCGGCGAGCTCGGCCGGGAGGTCGCCATCGAGGCGA
>JAKIWY010000107.1 GCA_022749835.1 Thermoplasmata archaeon
CCGCGGCGAGCGTTTCGAGGGGAAGGGCCAGAAGATCCTCGACCGGGGATGGTACCAGGTCTACCCGTACTCCCAACCCGACGAGTCCGCGATGCCCCCTCTCAAGGTGGGGGAGACGGTCGGGATCCTGTCGGTCGACCTGCGGGAGGATCAGACCAAGCCTCCCCGCCGCTACACGCAGGGCACGCTCATCCAGGAGATGGAGCGCCTCGGGCTGGGGACCAAGAGCACGCGGCACGAAGTGCTGCAGAAACTGTTCGACCGGCACTACGTGAACCAGCGACAGCTGGAGCCGACCTCGACCGGTATCGCCGTCACGGAGGCTCTGCGCGCGCACGCCCCGGTGATCACGCGGCCCGAGATGACCCACCGGCTCGAGGAGGACATGGAGCTGGTCGCCGAATCGAAGAAGCCGAAGGCGGAGGTCGTCGACGAGTCGCGCGAGATGCTGCGCGACGCGTACGAGCTCCTCGCCCGGAACTCCGAAGGGGTCCGCAAGACGCTCCAGGGAGCCCTCAACCGGCAGAGCTTCGTGGGCCCGTGCGCCAAATGCGGCGGCGCGCTCTCCCTCGGTCGTAGCCCCCGCGGCACCCGCTGGGTCCAATGCGTCAACAACCCCGCAAGCTGCACCGTGAGCTATCCGCTCCCCTCGGCCGGGTTCATCGAGCCCGCCCCGGAGTTCCTCTGCGCGACCTGCCAGGTCCCGAGGGTGAAGATCGTCTTCCGGGGGGTTCGGCCGGAGCTCTACTGCATCAACCCGGAGTGCGCGGAGCACCACAAGGCGTTCCGCATCGGGCTCTGCCCGACGTGCGGCAACCCGCTCGAGATCCGCTACTCGTTCGCCGGAAAGCGGTTCGCCGGCTGCTCGACCTACCCCGAGTGCCGCCAGACCTACCCGCTCCCGCAGCGAGGCCGGCTCGACAAGGACCAGCCGCCATGCCCGGTCTGCCGGGCTCCGGTGGTCACCGCCATAGAGGCGGGTCGACCCCCCTGGCAGCTCTGCATCAATCCGGAGTGCCCGTCCCGCAAGGAGAAGGCGGAAAAGAAGGCCGAAGCGAAGAAGGTCGCCGCGAAAGCCGCGGCGAAGAAGGCGAGGGCGAAGGCGAAGGACGCCTCCGGGGCGACGCCCGGAAGCGCGGTCGCACCGAAGAAGACCCGCGCCCGTCCGAGCCGCAAGACCAAGGAGACCGCCTCACCTGCGCCAGAAGCGAGCCCCCCCGAGCCCCCCGTCGACGAGTCCGTGGCACTTCGATAGCGAAGGGCCACCGCCGGACGCCGCCGGTTCCCCGGTGGTCGGCGTTTCAAAACCCCCGACCGCGCGTTAAATACACCTCGTCTCTCGTTCGGAGGTGCGCGGGGCCGTTCGCCGTCTCATCGAGGTCGATTCCCGTACCTTCGAGCGATCGCTCCCGGACGACCCACTGATCATCCTGCCGGTCGGGGCGCTCGAGGCGCACGGACCGCACCTGCCGCTGGGAGCGGACCAGATCCAGGCCGAGGCGACCGCCGAAGCGCTGGCGACGCGGTTGGACGCGTACGTCGCCCCGACGATCGCCTACGGGTCGTGCCCGGGCGCCCGCCGGTTCCCCGGAACGGTCTCCCTCACGCTCGTCGAGCTTGAGGGGCTCGCCCGGCGACTGTTCGGCGAGTTCGGCCGCATGGGGGTCCGACGACTTCTGGTCCTGTCGGGACACGCCGAGCGCGGTCACATGGCGGCGTTGCGCGAGGCGGGGGACGAGGCGATGTCACGATACCCGGGTCTGCGGGTCCTCGTCCTGTCGGACTACGATTTCGTCTACGAGCTTCGCGGCAAGGAGTCGCCGGAGACGGACGGGCACGCCGGCCTCCTCGAGACGTCCCGGCTGCTCGCTATCGCCGCTCCCCTGGTCGGCCCGGAGCGACCGGTCGTCGAGCGGAGGGGCTCGCCGTTCGTTCCCGGACCTCCGAGCCCCTCGGAATGGCCGGAGAGCGTCCAGGGCGACACGCGCCCTGCCTCCCGGGAGCTCGGGGAAAGAGTGCAGGCCCACGTCCTCTCGCGTCTCGAATCGACGGTCCGCGAGCTTCTCCCCCGGGGGCCGACGTGACCGGCGCCTCCGACGCCATCCGGATCCGGGGAGCCCGCCAGCACAATCTGAAGAACGTCTCATTGGACCTCCCGAGGAACCGGTTCATCGTCATCACCGGCGTCAGCGGCTCCGGGAAGTCGTCCCTCGCCTTCGACACGCTGTATGCCGAAGGGCAGCGCCGGTACATCGAGAGCCTCTCGGCGTACGCCCGCCAGTTCTTGGGCCAGATGGACAAGCCGGACGTCGACTCGATCGAGGGCCTGTCACCGGCGATCGCCATCGAGCAGCGGGCGGGCAGCCGAAACCCCCGCTCCACCGTCGGCACCGTCACGGAGACGTACGACTACCTCAGGCTCCTGTTCGCACGGATCGGCACGCCCCACTGCCCGAACGACGGGGAGGAGATCGCCCCGCAGTCGGTCGACCGGATCGTGGAGGCCGTCTCGGGCCGTGCGAAGGGGGAGAAGGTCGACATCCTCTCCCCGGTGCTCCGCGCCAAGAAAGGGGAGCACAAGGACGTCATCGACAAGCTGCGCAAGCAGGGCTACCGGCGCTTCGTCATCGACGGCGTCGAGCTCCGGCTCCCCGGCGCCGAGGTCCGACTGGAGAAGAACAAGCAGCACACCATCGAGGTCGTCGTCGACACGCTCGAGCTGAACGACGCCGACTCGAGCCGGCTCAGTGAGTCGGTCGCCCTCGCCCGGACGCTCTCGGACGGGCTCGTGATCCTGCGGCGCCCGGGGGGCGTCCGCGAGACGTTCTCGAGCCGCCGCGCCTGTCCGAAGTGCGGCTTCTCCATCGAGGAGCTGACCCCGAGGATGTTCTCGTTCAACAATCCGTTCGGCGCCTGCCCGGAGTGCTCGGGGATCGGGGCGACCTTGCACGCCGACCCGAACCTGATCATCCCCGACAAGCAGAAACCGCTGTCCAAGGCGATCGCCGTCTGGGGGTTGACGCCCGAGGTGGGAGCCCTCGAGAGGTTCGGCGCTCTCTTCGACTACGACCCGAAGAGCCCGGTCGCGCGGCTCAACGAGAAGGGCTGGAAGGCACTGTTCAACGGGCTCGACAAGCCGGTCGGCCGGCGCACGGGGGGTCCGGGCCAATGGTGGGCCGGCGGATGGCTGCGCGAAGGGCTCGCCGCGGCGGTGGAGCGGCGGTGGAAGAACACCAAGAGCGACAGCGTGAAAGAGTACTACATGGGTTTCATGACGTTCACCCCGTGCCATGCGTGCAAGGGCCGTAGGCTCAAGCCGGAGAGCCTTGCCGTCACGGTGATGGACCGTTCGATCGCCGAGCTCTCGTCGATGACCGTCGACAAGCTCGTGGCGCTCGTCAAGACGCTCACGCTGAGCGAACGGGACGAGAAGATCGTCGGCCAGGTCGTCAAGGAGATCCGCGCGCGCCTCGGCTTCCTCGAGAACGTCGGGCTCACCTACCTCACGCTCGACCGGGGCTCGGCGACCCTCTCGGGCGGTGAGGCCGAGCGGATCGCGCTCGCCACGCAGATCGGCTCGGGGTTGGTCGGCGTCCTCTACATCCTCGATGAGCCGTCGATCGGACTTCATCCGAGGGACCACGCCCGCCTTCTCGACACGCTGCGCACGCTGCGGGACCTCGGCAACACGCTCCTGGTCGTCGAGCACGACGAGATGACGATGCGCGCCTCGGATTGGCTGGTCGATCTCGGCCCCGGCGCCGGCGTACACGGCGGAGAGGTCCTCTATGCGGGCGTTCCGTCCGGGATCGGCAACGCGCGGCGCTCGATCACCGGGGAGTTCCTTTCGGGCCGACGGGAGATCCCGGTTCCTGAGCGTCGCCGCGAGCCCACGAGCCGCTGGCTGGTCGTGCACGGGCCCACCGAGAACAACCTGAAGGGGGAGGCGGTACGCATCCCGCTCGGCACGCTCACCTGCCTGTCGGGTGTCTCGGGGAGCGGAAAGTCGACGGTCCTTCAGGAGATCCTTTACAAGGCGGTCCGTCGCCATCTCGGCCTCGGCCGCGAGGCGCCCGGTCGCCACGACTACATCGAGGGGATCGACCAGGTCGACCGTGTCCTCCTGATCGATCAGTCGCCGATCGGGCGCACGCCCCGGTCGAACCCGGCGACGTACACGGGGCTCATGACCCCGATCCGCGAGCTGTTCGCGAGCCTCCCGGACTCCCTATCGAGGGGCTTTGCTCCCGGGCGCTTCAGCTTCAACGTTGCCGGCGGCCGCTGCGAGGCGTGCGAAGGCGACGGCGTGCTGCGCTACGAGATGCACTTCCTGCCGGACGTCTACGTCGTCTGCGAGGAGTGCCGGGGCAAGCGGTTCAACTCCGAGACGCTCCAGGTGACGTTCAAGGGAAAATCGATCGCCGACGTCCTCGCGATGACGGTCGACGAGGCGCTCGCCTTCTTCCGAAACCACCGGCGCATCGAGAGCCGGCTCCAGCTGCTCGCGGACGTCGGGCTCGGCTACATCCACCTGGGGCAGAGCGCGACCACGCTCTCCGGCGGCGAGGCGCAGCGGATCAAGATCGGCTTTGAGCTATCGAAGACGCAGACGGGGCGCACGCTCTACCTGCTGGACGAACCGACCACCGGTCTCCACTTCCAGGACGTCCACCGATTGATGGAGGTCCTCCATCGCCTGCGCGAGAGCGGCAACACCGTGGTATTGATCGAGCACAATCTCGACGTCCTCAAGAGCGCCGACTGGCTCATCGACCTCGGGCCCGAGGGCGGGGAGGCGGGCGGCCACGTCATCGCGACGGGCCCTCCGGAGGAGGTCGCCCGGACCAAGGGCTCCCACACGGCCCGCTTCCTCGCGCCGCTCCTCGAGCGTCGGGCGGTCGCCGCAGCGGCCCGCGCGGCGCGATGAGCGCTCCGCCGACCGGCCTGCCCGGGTTCGTCCCGGCGAGCGAGCTCGCCGCGAGGACGGGGGAAGGGTTCCGCAGAGGACCGACCGGGCCCGGCGTCTACCTGTTCCGGACCTCGCGGGGCGAGGTCGTCTACGTCGGGAAATCCCGCTCGCTGCGCCGTCGGGTCCTCGACCATCTTCACGCGCGCATCGAGAAGGACGGGACGATCCTCTCCGAGAGCTCCTCGGTCGACTTCGTCCCGACGCAGACCGAGCGCGAGGCGCTGCTTCTCGAGGCGAGCCTCATCAAGCAGTACCAGCCGAAGTTCAACACGCTCCTCAAGGACGACCGAAGCTATCCTTATGTCGCCGTCACGCTCGGCGAGCCGTTCCCCCGCGTCCTCCTGGTCCGGCGGCCCCGACGGGGCGGCTCGACCGTCCTCTTCGGCCCGTACACCGGCGCCCGAGAGGCCCGGGGGGTCGTCCGGCTCCTCTCCGAGACGTTCCAGCTGCGACGCTGCGTGCGATTGCCCAAGCGCGAGTGCCTCTACTATCACCTCAAGCAGTGCAGCGCCCCGTGCATCGGGGCGGTCGGCCCCGAGGAGTACGGCCGCCAGGTCGAGCGCGCGCTCTCCGTCCTCAAAGGGAACGCGGACAGCGTCCGGCCTCAGGTGGAGGAGGAGATGCGTTCGGCGAGCCGCAAGCAGGAGTTCGAACGGGCGGCCCTCCTTCGGGACGCCCTCGCCGGGCTCGATGCGCTGACGGAGCGACAGCACGTCATCGGCCCGGGGAGCGGGCGCGACGACGTGATCGCGCTGGCCTACCCGAACGACGCGGGGACGCTGCGCGTGGCCGTCGGGCTTCTCAAGGTCGAAGACGGAGAGGTCCGCTCGACCGAGCCCCATCTGATGGCCTACCCCGCGGACGACACGCCCGAGCCCGGCGAGGCGATCCGGGTCTTCCTGACGCAGTACTACGCGCACCAGCTCGACCCGCCCGCCCGCGTCTACGTCGACGGGCCGAGACCCTCCGGCGTCGACGAGGCGGTC
>JAKIWY010000108.1 GCA_022749835.1 Thermoplasmata archaeon
GAGCGTGAAGTTGCCGGTGTCGGTCATGCACACCCAGTTCCCCACCGGGTCGTAGGCCGCGCCGGAAGGGTCGGAGGTGATGTAGCCGATCACCCGGTAGGTCGTGGCGTTCAGGATCAGGGCGTAGCCTGTACCTGCCCCCACCCAGATCGTCTCGGAGGCCGGGTCGACAACGATCCCCTGAAGGTCGATCCAGATCGAGAGCACGGGGATCGAGGTCACGACGCGGTCGGTCGCGGCGTTGAGGACGCTGATGTTGCTCGACCCCTCGTTGGTCACGTACACTCGGTCGGTCCTCGGGTCGAGCGCCACGCCGTACGGCTTGCTCCCGACCGAGATCGTCGAACTTACGCGGTCCGTCGTCGTGTTGATCACGCTCACATTGCCCGCGCCGCGGTCGGCCACAAACACCTGGCCGGTCGATGGGTCGGCGACGATGCCGACCGGCATGCGGCCGACGTCCACGCTCGCCAGCACGGCATGGGTCGTCCCCGAGATCACCGAGACGTTCGATGATCCCCCGTTGGCCACATAGAGGTCTCCGGTCGCCGGGTCGAACGCGACGCCGTACGGGCTCGATCCGACCGGGATCTGGGCGACCGGGGAGCCGTTCGTCCCGGAGAGGACGCTCACGTTGTCCGAACCGGTGTTCGTCACGTACACCTCGTTCGTCGCATTGTCGATCGCGACGGCGAACGGCAGGTATCCCACAGGGTACGATGCGGTGACCGTGGCTCCGTAGGTCCTCGGGGTGATCACCTCCACGCAGTAGTCGGGCGCGGCCACCCCGAACGATGAGTCAGCGGAGTTGTAGGCGAGCCAGGCTGGATAACTGCTCCCCGGGCAGTTCGAGCTGGTGAGAGGAACGGTGCTTAGTCGGTAGGCCGGTGCCCCAGGGGAGGACCTCCCGCTGGAAGGGCTCCAGCCGGGCCAGGTTTGAAGTGGCATTGCGCCGGAGGCGAACCGGCTCCCCGACCCGTCGGGGGCCGGGCTCCACCCGACCCTCATCGAGTGCTCGTTCGCGAATGGGGGCGCCAAGAACAAGGCGACCGCCAGTAGCACCATCGCTCCGAGGACGGGCCCGCGAAGGTGCGGGGCATGGACGAGTCGCCCGATGTGGCCTTTGGGCCGCCGGGGTTTGCCGACCGATGAACGGAATCCCGACCTGGAGCTCTCCGGCCCCAGCGAGACGGTAGCCCACCTCGACATGGCTCCGACGGCGCTCGAGCGAGGTGACCCCGTTTAGACCTTCGGTGCAGTTATTTCGACTGATTCCGACCTGCCCGGCCGCCGGATCGCGGGTACATTGCGATTCCATTCCTTCGCTCGGGGTGTCGCCCAACGGCCACCCCGCTCCACCGGCCAGAGCTCATCGTTGGCTGCCTTGCCGGGAAGCGGACGTACCGATCGCACGGGCGATCAGATGGGCGAGTCGCAGCGGCTCGGGCCAGTAGCCGACGATCGAGGCCTTCGCGAGCAGGCGGCGCACCTCCTCCTGCGTTGCCCCGACGCAGGCCGCCAGGATCGGCGCGCCGGGGGTCCTGACCTGGAACAACCGCTGCGCGCGAACGAGCCGATAGCGGCGGCGCAACTCCCCGGGAAAGTACTTCGCGAGGGCGAAACGGATGGCGTCGTAGTCGGGCGCCCGTCGTGTCACCGCGACGACCGGGATCCGGAGCTCCCGATTGAGCCGGGAGAGGTCGACCAGGTTGAACCCCCCGTAGGAGATCCCGTCCAAGAGGAGCGCCCGGGCTCCGGGAAGGTGCGGGGAGCCCGCGAGCAGCGCGAGCATCCGGTCGGTGGCATCCGAGCCGTCGACCGTGACCCGGCCGACGTGCACGCCCTCGACACGGTCCGGCAGGGAGACCACGACGGCGACCAGCGGCGCGGTCCGTGAGCGCCTCGTGAAGGCGCCGTCGTCGACGGCGATCACGCGGATGTGCTGCTTGGCGAGCCCCCGCCTCAAGCGTAAAGGCCGAGCCGAGCGTTCGCGCCGGACGTGGCGGCGCCCCTGGTCACGCTGCGGTGCACTCGGTGCGGCGGGCTTCTCAGCGCCTCGGTCGCCACCGGCGGCCCGACCACCTTTGTCCTTTGCCCGCACTGTGCGAACCCGGTTGCGGCGGTGCCGCTCCGGGACCCTCCACCGCTGTTCACCTGGGAGGTGTTTCCGCACCTATATCCGCCGCTCCCTCCCCCGCGGGCGCTCGGTCGCCGTGCCCGGGCCGTGGCGACCGCCTTCCTCTTGGCAGCGACGGTCGCGATCGTGGGGGTCGCAGGAGCTTTCGGCGTCGCCGGGGCGATCTCGCTGGGCCCTTCGGCGTTCACGGTGGAAGGGGTCGTCGATACTCCACTCTCACCCTCCGGAGCGCTGCCCGTCGCCGGTGCCGTCGTCACCCTCCACGGGGAGAACCACTTCGTCGAACAGTTGGTGACCGCGCAGGACGGCTCGTTCCGATTCACCGGTGTACCGGGCGGCGGCGTCCTATTGAACGTCACGGCTCCCGGGTTCGACTCGGCATCGGTGACCCTGTTCGTCTCCCCTCTGTACACAGCGTCCGGCCGCGGGCCGGGGAACGTCGAGATCACCGTCCCCGAGGGGAACGGATCGTTCACGGTCTACACCTCCGATTCCCCGTTCGCGGACCTCGAATCGTTCGTCGCGTCGCTCTGGTCGGCGACCATCCTGCTCGCTCTCGCGGCGACCGTGACGGGATTCGGCGCGCTGTACTCGTACCGGGGCGAGCGGGCGTCGGTGGCGGTCGCCGGGTCGGTAAGCGCGAGCGCCGCCCCGGCCGTCTTCTACCTGTTGGCGCTCGATTCGGCCTTCCCGTGGACTCTCGCCGCGGCCGCCGGGATCTTCGGTTCGGGGGTCGTCGCGCTGTTCCTCAGCGTGGTCCCGATGGCGGCGACCGCCCCGGCCCCGGATCCGGACTGACGGATCCGCCTCCGCGGCGCCCCGAGATGGCCGGGGTAGCAGCGGGCGCGGGGAGCGGCCGGCGGTTTCGGAACCCGCCCTCGACGGTATGGTAGAACCCGACCTCGTCCTCGCCACGTCGCCAGCAGAGGCAGACGAT
Source organism: Thermoplasmata archaeon (assembly GCA_022749835.1). Taxonomy (GTDB): domain Archaea; phylum Thermoplasmatota; class Thermoplasmata; order Lutacidiplasmatales; family UBA184; genus Lutacidiplasma. The sequence continues at coordinate 3,075 of JAKIWY010000108.1, forward strand.
CTCCCCTTCGACGAGGCCGTAGAAATCGATGAGACCGGTCTCGAGGTCCTTCACCTCGATCCCTTCCTCCTGGAGTCGGCCGACCTCCTCCTCGAGCTTCTTCGTAAGACTCTGCCACTCTTCGTGGAGGCGGCCCCGCAGTTCGTGGTCGGGGTTGTCGATGGCGTCGATCTCCTTCTGCCAAAACGCCGTGAGCCGTTGCAACTGCTCTTGGAGCCGGCGAAGCCGGACGACCCAGGCCCTCAGCTGCGGCAACAGCTCGCGCAGCTCATCGAGCCGCGCGTTCGCCTCAGGGACCGTCCAGAGCCGGGCCGGCTTTGGGAGGGGGGGTTCCTCTCGGTCGGGGCGAATCGGCATCCCGGATTCCAATCATTGGATGGGCCGCACAGTATTTACACGTTCTAGCACGGCGCGTTCTCCGACCGCCGGAGAGCCTCGCCGCCCGTTAGACAGTGAGATTCGGTGCCGACCCGGACGCTTCTGCCGCCCTGCACGCCCGCGTTCTCGTCCGATCTGCGCGCTTCGCGGGGAAGACTTGCGACGGTTCGAACGCTTCGCCCCAGGTCACCCCCAACGGGGTCGAACCCCACCGGTCCGATCAGGTAGAGCCCCACGACCGAGGTGAATTCACCGGCAGCGCCGTCGCGAGAGGTTGCACCCCGTTCGATCCCGGCGGCCCCGGGGGCACCCGCCCGACTGCCGGGCGCGGTCCTCGTATCCAGCGGCTCCCGTTCGCCGCCCGTATTCGAGAGACGTACGCCGTCCTTTAAGCGTGGGAACGCGCTATCGGCCCGAGTCGATGAGGGTCGAACGAGGGTCAATGGGCCTATTAGCGGGCGTCTTCGGGCTCGCGGCCCTCTTGGTGATCCCTGGAGGGCTGATGGGGCCCGCGCTGGCCCCGTCCGCTTCGCACCCTTCCTTGTCCCGCGGGGTGGCGGGAGTGACCCCGATGTACCATTTCGGCGGCTGGTTGCTCGACAACTTCTCCGGTTCACCTCTGCCCACTGCGCGGTACGGCGCATCGATGGCGGTCGACCCGACGGACGGACTCATCGTCGTTTTCGGGGGCTGCGGTCGGGTATGCCCCATGAACGACACGTGGGTGTACGGCTCGCTGTCGACCTCCTATCAGTGGGTCAACATCACCTCCAAGCTTTCGGTGTCTCCTCCCGCGCGCTACGACGCCGCCTCGGTGAACATGTGGTACGGACCGTACAGCCGATCCGGCATGTTCCTGTTCGGAGGGCACGGGGCCTCGGGCGCGCTCAACGACACCTGGGAGTTCATCGGCCACCACTGGAAGCAGCTCACCTTCCCCAATCATCGGGCCCCCTCGCCCCGCTTTTCCTCGAGCTGGGCAGAGATGGGGAATCGGAACGAGTTCGTCCTCTTCGGTGGGACGGACGGGACGCACTACTCGAATCAAACCTGGCTCTTCGACCAGAAAGGGGGATGGAAGCATCTCCATCCGGCGCTGTCACCGCCCGCCCGGGCCGGGGCGGCTCTCGCCTTCTCCAACCATGACGGCAATAGCGCCGCCGGGGGAGGGGAGATCCTTGTCGGGGGGAACAATGCGAGCACGGTCCTCGGCGACGACTGGGACTTCTCCAACTACGCACTCGACTGGTACAGGGAGACCGGGAGCCCCTCTCTCCCGCCGCCTTTGACTGGATCGGGGATGGCGAGCGACATGAAGGGCGTCATCGTCACGCTGTTCGGAGGATGGAACGGGAGCGCGCCGACGGTCGGGAACTGGGTACATCACGACGGCCAAGGCGGGCCGTGGGTCTGGTTCGTGACGCACCCCCGCACCCACCCATCGGCGCGCTCGGACTTCCCGATGATCTCGTTCGATGGGGGACGGACCCTTCTCCTGTTCGGGGGGCGGTCGAGCACTGGGGCGCCGCTCGGGGACTTCTGGGCGTATTGAAAGGACCCTCAAGGGTCGGCGCCGACCCGGCCGTTGCGACCGGAGGTCGGGCCCGAACGGTTCGCGAGCTGGAGTCGGCGAAGTTGCCGAAGTCGCGCCCGTGCCTCCACGACCGACCGATGGTGCCCCGTCGCAACGACGCGAGGCGTCGATGAATCCGGGGATCGCCCGCGCACTCCGGCTCTACGCGCGCGTTCGGGAAAACCCCGATTCCTCCTCGAGAATCTTCGTGGGAAATCGCTCGCATCGAGGGTGGAAAGTTTTTCGCGCCCGAGCAGTTATATAGAGCACCTTTCTCCCCCGACCTCACCGGAGGCCTGAGACGTCATCGCCTAATGGCACGCGCACGTCCGCGCCGAGGCTCGCTCGGCTTTTCACCTAGGTCTCGCTCCGTACGTACGGTACCCCGTATTCGTTCCTGGGCCCCCGGCCCCAAGCAGCCGACCGTCGAGGGGTTCGCCGGCTTCAAGGTCGGGATGACCCACGCGTTCATCGTCGATTACCGAAAGCGTTCCACCACCGCCGGCCAGGAAGTCTCCGTTCCGGTCACCGTGGTCGAGTGCCCGCCGCTTCGGGTCGCTGCCGCTCGCCTGTATCAGCGCCATCCGTACGGTTCCCGGGTCACCGCCGAAGTCTGGGGACCCAACGCGACCGCCGACCTCGCCCGCCGCATGACCCCCCACCCCGAGAGCTCCGCCGAGGCGCGGACCCATTTTGAGAAGGCCGAAGGCGAAGAGGTCCGGCTCGTGGTCTACACCCAGCCGAGCCTGATCACGGGTATCGGCTCCAAGACCCCGGTGCTTTTCGAGATCCGTGTCTCCGGGGAGAAGCCCTCCGAACGCCGCACCTTTGCGCTCCAACAGCTCGGCAAGGAGCTCGGGGTGGACGAGCTCACCAAGGAAGGGGAGTTCGTCGATGTGCTCGGGGTCACGA
>JAKIWY010000109.1 GCA_022749835.1 Thermoplasmata archaeon
ACACATCTCGGGGTAACACGTCGTCACGAACGTAACCATCTCCGGTAGAGGTTTCCAGTACATCACGCTCATCATCTCCGGGAGTTACGTCATCCTCAATTTCGTCTATCACGGGAGCTCGTTCGGGACGAACATCTACGTGTTCGGCTCGCACAACACCTACAACCTCACGGTCGCCGGGAGCAGCCACACCGTCAACACGTTCTTCATCGGCGAGACGACTCCCACGGGCGGCTGCCCGTACACCAACCTGTCGAACACGGATTCGTTCAACATTGCGGGCGCCGGTTCGTCGAACCTCCAGAACCTGACCTGGTACAACAGCGTCGGCTACAGCTCGGGGTACGGCCTCACCAAGATGCCGGGGGGAGGCAACAGCAACCACGTCGGCTGGCAGAACCTGAGCAGCTCGATCGCCTGCGCCTGGACCAAGCTGCTCACACAATCGTACTTCCTGCAGTCGTTCGAGGGGCTCAAAGTGCACCTCGCCACCCACTACACGCCGCCCGCCGACGTCGCCTACGACCACGGGGCCGTGATCCTCGAGCAGACCGGCGGGGCGTCGACGATCGTCGATCCGCCGGCGATCACCTACGCCAAGACCGCGGCAGGGCTCACGGCGCAGCTCGTCCTGGTGAACCTTATCGGGTCCATCGCGACCCAGTCGGGGACCGAGACCGCCAGCCTCTCGGTTCAGGTCGTCTCGATCCAGGACCTCAACCTGTCCACGAACGCGAGCTCGGAGTTCTTCGTTCCTCCGATGATTCTCAACCTCTCGACGCCGTACCCTGGGGCCTGGAGCACCTTCATCGCCGGCGCGCCGACGCTCTTCTCCGCCGGTTCTTCCTGCTACTCGCCCGTGACGATCTCCGCCCCGTACTCCTGCCTGAACCCTCCGCCCGGCGTCCTCGTCTACCTCCGTGCCCCACTCGCGGCTGTGAAGATCCGGTTGATCGTCGCGAACGTCGCCCTGACGCTGAGCTAAGGCTGGCGCACACCCCCCCCGGCCCTTCGAGGGCCGTTGAAAGCCTACTCTTGCGTAGTCCAGCCGATTGGGTGGCCCCGGTTCTGCTCGTCGAGCCAGCGCTGGAGAGGGGCGAAGTACTCGAGGAGCGCCGAGGCGTCCATGCGGCGCTCCCCGGTCATCGCCTCGAGCGCGTCCGGCCAAGGGCGGCTCGCGCCCATCGCGAGCATCCCTTCAAGGCGATCGCCCGCCTCGTGGCTGCCGTAGATCGACGCACGGTGTACCGGCCCCGTTTCCCCGGCGGTCCGTGCCAGGGCCCGATGGAACTGGAACTGGAGGATGCCGGCGAGGAAGTAGCGCATGTACGGGACGTTCGCCGCCACGTGGTACTTTGCCCCCGGGTCGAACTCCTCCTCCCCTCGTTCCCCTGAGGGAGCGACCCCCTGGTACTCCCTTCGCATCTCCCACCAGGAGCGGTTGTACGACTCCGGTGAAATCTCTCCGGAAAAGACCCGCCACCGCCACCGGTCGACCATGAGGCCGAACGGAAGGAACGCGATCTTCTCGAGAGCCCGGGCGAGCAGCGGAGCGATGTCGTTCGATGGGTCGGGGACGTCCGCCAACAGACCGATTCGTCGCAAGTACTCGGGGGTCACCGAGAGGGCGATCGTGTCGCCGACCGCCTCGTGGAAGCCGTCGTGGGCGCTGTCGCGGAAGAAGAACGGCTGGCGGTTGTAGGCCCTCTGGTAGTAGTTGTGCCCGAGTTCGTGGTGGATCGTCTGGAAATCCTCCGCGCTCACGTCGATGCACATCTTGATCCTAAGGTCGTCGACGAAGTCGAGGTCCCACGCGCTCGCGTGACAGACGACCTCGCGGTCGCGCGGCCGGACGAACAGCGAGCGCTCCCAGAAGCTCTCGGGGAGCGGGGCGAGGCCGAGGGAGACGAAGAACCGCTCGGCGACGCGGACCAGTTCGAGGGGTTGCGTCTTCCTCTCGAGGAGGATCTTCGTAAGATCGAACCCCGGTCCGTCGCCCGGCGGCGCCAGGAGCGGAAGGATCTGCTCCCAGCTCTGGGCCCACATGTTGCCGAGGAGGTGGGCGGGGATCGGTCCGCCCGGTGGTACGAGGGATTCACCGTGAGCGGCGCCGAGCCTCCGGCGGACGTAGGCGTGCAGGGAGCGGTAGAGGGGGGCGACCTGGGACCATAGCCGCTCGACCTCCCTTCCGAACTCTTCGGGCGGTAGGTCGTACTTCGAGCGCCACATCGCGCCGGTATCGGGGAATCCCAGCTCGCGCGACCCCTTGTTGGCGAGCTCTACGTACCGGGTGAAACCCGGCCGCATCGGCCGTGCCACCCGGTGCCAGCCGGACCAGACGTCCAGCAGCTCCCGCGGTTCGCGGCTCGTGCCGAGGATCTTCGATAGCTCCTGGAGGTCGAGGGCCGCGCTCGTGCCCGCCGGAGCGTATCGCCCCCTCGCGTACATCCCCTGGAGCGAGGTGACGATCTGGGTGAGTTCCTCCCCTTCCACGGGGTCGCTCGGCGCGGCGAGGGGCAGAGAGAGCCTCAGCAACAGGAGTTTTCGGCGCCGCTCTTCGGAGAGACCCACACGGGAGAGCGGCACGGAGCGCTTGGCCAGCTCAACGGTAGCTCGGATGACCCGTGAGTACGCCTTCGCCGAGAGCGCCTCCGTGTCGGGGGTGATGTAGGTCGCGTAGACCCAGTCGGCGCGCTGCGCTTCCGCCGAGAGGTCGAAGAGCGACGCCTCGGCCTCCTCCACGAACCGGGCGACATCCGGATCCTCCTCGGCCTGAGCGGTCGTCATCCTGGGCTCCCCTAGCGCCAGCCCCCAATCCTCCTCAGATATCAAGTCGTGCCGGAACTTTCCCGAAGAACCGGGGGAATCCGACGTTCCTGGTCCGGCCCGCTCGTCACCTTTGGCGACTCCCCGGCAGGGGGTCGGCTCGAGGAGCGGAACCCCGCAGATTTCGCCGATAAGGTGATTCTTGTCGGCCGTGTGTCTGCCCAAGTTTCTCGATAGAGAGGCCCGTAGGAACCCCACCATTTCCACAGGAGGTCGGGGGTTTATGTACGACATCCGTCTGACAAACGCCTTGGTGGATTGTGTCTGCCTTGGAGAGCCATCTGGCGCCCCTTGCGGTGATCGCGGTCTCGTTGAATCCGGAGGCGCGGTTCGACCTCCCGATGGCGGGGTTACCGATCGCAGGGTTCCGAGCTGAGACCCCGACCGGCCCGACCCGGGGGTGGTGAGCGTGAGCCCCTCGAGCTCCACCGAGCCGATCGAACACTCTCCCACCGGTCCTCGCAAGCTGTTCCTCGGCGCGGGCACGCCTCGCGGATACGGGTACCGCCCCCGACTTACTCCCCAGGCCGCCGCGGCGTTCGCCACGGTCGTCGACACCGCGCGGGCCCGGGCCGCGTCCGAGGGCCGGACGCTCGTCTACACCGTCCGCTGGAACTGAGTGGGCCTGCCTCGTAGCGCCTCCGGCGTCATTGCTCTTCGACCCGCGGCCCGTCCGGAGGGTCGTCCTCTTCGACGGGCTCCACCGGCGCGGCCGCGCGATGACGCTGTGCGCTGGGAGCCGCTTCAGCGATCGCCTGCTTCGATAGGGCATCGGCCCGCGTGTTCTGGGTCCGGGGGATCCAGGCGAACTTCGTCTCGGTGAACTCTTTGGAAAGCGTCGTGAGATGCGCGTGGTACGCTCTGAGATGCTCCGCCCGGACCTCGTACTCCCCCTGCATCTGGCGGACGACCAACTGGCTGTCGCCCATCAGCACGACCGTTCCGGAGAACCGCCGGGACCGCAACCATTCGAGCGCCCGGATGGCGGCGGTGTATTCGGCGACGTTGTTCGTCGCCCGAGGGGACCATGGGGCGACCGCAAGCCCGCACTCCTCGTGCTCGATCCCTTCCCCCTGCACGACGAACCCGTAGGTCGCGATCCCGCCCCCTCTCGCCGGCTCGCACGCCCCGTCGAAGAAGACCCGCACGATCGGTGGCATCACCGTCGAGGCACGGGGGAGCTCCGCGTCCACTCTCACACCCTCCGGGACCGCGCCGGGGCGTGAACGCTCCTTGGGTGCTTGGGTTTCGGACAGTTGCAGTACGCCTCGAGGCGCACGCACGGCCCACAGCGCACCGCCCCGGCAAGCAGGAACAGCGGCCGCCCGCAGGCTCGGCATTCGCGGGGTCGCCCGCAGCGAGGGCAGACCCCGATATCCCAGGGGATCGCCGTGTAGCAGCTCAGACAGTTCATCGACTCGCGAGGGCCCGGAAGGAACCTCGCCTCGGGAACCGCCGCCTTCGGGGAGAGCATTCGGCGCACGGCATCCTCGTCGCGGTTCCCGAAGACGCCACCAACGGTCGTGACGTCCGGGTTCGGGGCCGAGGCACCCCAGAGGATCACCGAAAGCGACACCGGGAGAACGAAGACGCCCGCTCCCATCACGAGGCCGAACTGCTCGACGCCGGTCGTCGCGAACGGGTACGTCAGCAATCCGATTGCAACGAACAGGGTCAGCAGGCCGACGGATACGATCCCGCGATTCATCCTGGCCGGCGCCGCTCCCGGGGCCCGCGCCCAGAGCGTTCACGGCCCCCATGGTATATAATCGACGGGACGCTCGCTCGGGAGATCGTCCGGGCCGGCCCACCGGCAGCGTCCGGGATCCCTTCAGCGACCTTCCGGTCAAGATCTGTCACGAACCTGCGCATCGAAAGAGACGGGAGACGCGCGACGCCCGAAGAAAGGTCTCAGGCCTGCACCCCAGGCCGGAAACTGTTTAACCTCCCTAGGCCGACGGTGCTCCCATGGCTTCCACCATGGTGACGATGAAGACGACGCTCGGCGACATCCAGATCGAGATGTTCGACGAGAAGGCGCCGAAGACAGTGGCGAACTTCCTGACGCTCGTCCGCAAGGGGTTCTACAACGGCCTGCTCTTCCACCGCGTCATCCCGGGGTTCATGATCCAGGGCGGATGCCCGAAGGGGGACGGCACCGGCGGGCCGGGTTACCAGATCCCGGACGAGTTCCACCCATTGCTCAAGCACACCGGGCCGGGCATCCTATCGATGGCTAACGCGGGTCCGAACACCGGTGGCTCTCAGTTCTTCATCACCCTAGCCGCGACCAGCTGGCTGGACGGGAAGCACGCCATCTTCGGCCGTGTCACGCGCGGCCAGGACGTCGTGGACAAGATCGCCGGAGTGGCTCGCGACAGCGGCGACCGGCCCAAGAGCCCCGTGAAGATCATCTCGGCGACCGCATCGTAGTCCCCGGAGGGCGGCTCACCTCGGCCCGCCTACGGCGGGAAGTCGACCGACAGGCGCTCGAGCGGGTCGACCGCATCCTCGGCGGCCGTCACCAGGGCGGAGAGCGCCGAGAGGATCGGGGCGGCCAAGAGGAAGAGCACCAGAGTGCCGTACCCCAGGCTCACGTTGACCCCGTTTCCCACCGTGAGGGTGAGCGTGGCCGACGGCACGATCGAAAGTAGGTAACCGATGACGAGGAGCGAGCCGACGAACGACACCGGGCCATAGAGGCGCGTCGGCTTGAGGACGTACGAGGCGGCCGAGAGGAAGGCGACGAACAGCCCGATCGTGCCGAGGGCGGGCAGGCTGATGGGGGAATGGACCCCGTACTGGCCCGCGGCCCGGAAGGCGTAGTACGGAACGCCGACCCACAACACCAGGAGGGGCACGAAGCGCAGCGCGCCCCCGAGCAGTCGGCGGCCGAGGGACGGGATGCGGTAACGTGCGCCCAGGACGGCCGCCGGGTCCGTTGCCGCGGGCATGGTTACGGGATCCTCTGGGTCGGAAGGGAGACGGTGAACATCGAGCCGGTCGCGGTCATCCGCACTTCGCCGCCGG
>JAKIWY010000011.1 GCA_022749835.1 Thermoplasmata archaeon
CGAGCCGGCACCCGGTTGCGGGGTGAGGGTCGCGCCCGCCCTCGGACGGGGTGCGGGGCCGGGAGGGAATGCGCTCCAGCTTCCGCCGTGGAACAGCCATGTGTCCCCGAGCGACCCGTTCCCCGCGCCGTCCGCTCGGTTGTTGCCACCGAAGAGAAGCAGATACCCGTCGGAGGGATCGAACGCGCAGGCCGCGGACCAACGGTTGAGGTTGCTCCCGCCCATGGTGACCTCGGCGCCGGCGCTCGGGGTGAGATACCATGTGTCGTTGAGCGGGCCGGTCGGAAGCGCTACCCCCCCGAACAGAACGCTCGAGTTGGCGAGCGGGTCAAATCCCGCGCACGCACCTTCACGGGGCGTTGGATAGTTGACCGGGGACTGCTCAAGCCAGGTACCGGAGGAGAAGACCCAGGCGTCGGAGAGCGCTCCCGAGGCGTTCTCGCCCCCGATCACCTCGACGCTGCCGTTCGACCCGAGCGTGGTCGCGCTCGCGTTGGCCCTCGGGGGCGGTGAGGAGATCACGCTCAGCTTCGACCAGCTCAAGTTCGAGAGCTTCCAGGTGTCCCCGAGGTAGCTGGCGCCGTCCCGGCCACCGAACAGGAGCATCGAGCCGGCACCCGGTTGCGGGGTGAGGGTCGCGCCCGCCCTCGGACGGGGTGCGGGGCCGGGAGGGAATGCGCTCCAGCTTCCGCCGTGGAACAGCCAGGTGTCGTTGAGGTAGCCGGACGAATCCCTCCCGCCGAAGAGCACCGTGCCGCCGGCCCGCGCGTCGTACGCGATGGCGGCGCCCGAACGCGCGGAGGGCGAGGTGCCCGTGACCACGGGGAACCAGTTGCCGCCGTGGAACTCCCAGGTGTCACCGAGAAAGGCGGAGCTGGCTACGCCGCCGAACAGGACGATCGACTGCGCCGATGCGTCCCAGGTCATCGCTGCGCCGGAACGTGCGCTCGGTGCCGAGCTCGGCGTGAGGTGCACCCACACCGGTGGCCCCGCGGAGCCGCACCGGCTGCCGGGGAGACCGAACGCCTCGACATCTCCGGCGGCGTCCCCGACGAAAAGGCAACCGTTCGACACCGACGGCGCCCCATCGATCGGGGCCGGGAGGACGGTCGAATAGAGCACAGCTCCCGTGGCGGCGGAGAGGAGTTCGAGGGTCGGACCGGCCCCGTCGATGACCAACCCGTTCGCATACGCGAGAGCTCCCAAAACCGGGCCCGGGGCACCGTGCTCCCATCGGAACGCCCCAGTGACCGGGTCGATCGCCCGCACGGAACCGCGATATCCGACCCCGCCGATCGTCGTGGAGCCGCCCGCCGCGAAGAGGACGGACCCATTGAACGTGGCCGAGGAGGCGCTCCCGTCCCCACAACCGGCACAGCTTCCGGCTTTGGCGATCCGGTCGGTCCAGAGCGGACCGAGGCTCAGGTTGGTCGCGTTGAACGCATAGAGCTCGCCGTTCTTGTTCGCGACGATCACCAGGGTAGAGCCGCCGGCGACGGGGACGACGGTCGGCGTCGCGAGGAAGTCGCCATCCGGGACGCGCTGGCTCGACGGAACCCCCCACGCGCTCCCGACGGAAAGGGTCGAGGCGTTGAGCGCCACGACCGACTCCCCATAGCTCGGCGTCGAGGAGGAGGAGTGCCCGGTGGCGATGTAGATCGTCCCGAGCGCGGCATCGACGCTCGGGCTCGCCATTATGCTGCCGCCGTCCGCGCTGGCGGAGACCGGCGCGAAGACCTGTGTCGCCTGATGACTGGCGAGGTCGACCTTGTAGAGGGCCCCGCCGACCGTCGCGGGGTCGCAGGCGCTCGAGACCCCCACGAAGCCGGAGCTGCGGTAGAGCAGCGGGCTCGCCGCATCGTAGTAACCGGCACTGTCGTTGCCGGTGAAGAATTGCCACTGGACGGCGCCGGTGGTGCTGTTGAGTGCGTACCAGTAGCTGCCCCCGCCCCCGACGTAGAGGGTCCCTCCCTGCACGGTCGCCGAGGAGCTCACCCCACGCGGGGTGGAGCAGTTGCCCCCGCTGGACGTGTTGAGGTACGAGGCCCAGCGCGCTCGCCCGTTCGCGGCGTTGATTGCGTACTCGAAACCGTCGCCCGAGCCGATGTAGACCGTACCCCCGACGACCGTGGGTTGGCCGTAGATGGGGCCGCGGGTTCCGAACGACCAGAGCTCGGTCAGTGCGGGTGCCAACGTCACCGACAGGTTCGTCTCGGAGAGGGCTGCGCCGCTACGAGCCGCATCGTGCAAGAACGTCGGCCAGTCGTTCGGACCGCTGGGCGCGGTGAGGGGGTGACCCGCCGGGCCGAAGGAGGGGTCGAACCCGCGATGAGCCGTCGCGCTCGAAAGGGGATCCTCCAATCGATGGCTCCCCATGGGAGGGATCGCGCTCGCAACCGAAGCGGGGAAGGAGAGCGAAGGGAACGCCAGGAGGACGACGAGGAGCAGGACAGCCATCACGGCCGCCGGGGTCGGCAGGTCCGCAACGAACCACCGTTTCGATTGCCGCCTCATGAGGGTCGTTTGCCTTGCCAGGGAGGGTAGTTACGCCTTCCCCCTCGCTCAGGCGTTCCCAAAGCCATGAGATTCCCACCGGGGGGCCGAGAAGACGCCGTGGCGGCCCGTCGGGCCGAGCGATATCGGAGGGATCCGCGGAAGGTGGCGCGCCCGTTCGTCAATCCGGATTGGACGCGGTCAGAGAGCCAGAGAAGGTGATCGAGTCCGAGGAGCACGACTGCGCTTGGAAGGTGTAGCTCCCCCCGTCGGACGTGAACGAACCGTAGCCGTTGGTCGCGTTGAGCGAGTAGACCGTCTGCCCGGCGGGGTCGATCACCGTGACAAAGGCCGCGGTCTCATGCAGCGTCGACCAGCCGAACTGGGCCTGCGTGCCGCCCGGGACGTCCAGGGAGTGGCTGGAGAGCGAACAGCCGCCGGTAGCGATGGCGAATTGAAACGCGCTCGATGCACTGCTGGACGAACGAAGCGTGAGTGCGAGGGCCGCGGTGCCGATCACCGCGACGACCACGACTCCGAGGAGAACCGCGTCGATCGGCCGTAGCCGGCGACGACGGCCGGAGGGATCCGGCGAGGGTGGAGGGGGTGCGACGGACGATTCGAGAATCGACTGCAGGTCCGACGACACGACGTAGCCTCCCCACCGAACGCAGGCGCCTCACCTTATTTGATGGTTCTCGCCGGTCTGCGACGCTCGTTCTCCCACCCTCGAGCGAGACTTGGAGGGGCGCATTCCCCCTCGATGCAGAGGTATCCGGCCCATAGGTCCGGACGACGTTTCCCTCGCTCCACCCCCCCGGGCGTCGAGCACCGGGACCTTGCACCCAGCCCGAGAAGGCGTGGGCAGGGCATGGCCCGGGAATAGCAGTGCGCGCAACACCTATCTTCCCCGACGCTCCGCTCTATTGGGGGCGCGTCGATTGGTGAATGATTTCCGGATTCTGTACGACATCGTTGGGTCCGCGGTAATCGTCGTGGTCACGGGCCTGGCGACCGAAGGACTCGGCCGGCTGTTCCGGACGCTCGCCCGGCGGGCGGGGGCCCGCCCCAACGTGCTCTCCTCGATCCGCGACGGGCTGCGCCTGATCTGGGTCGCCGTCTCGGTCGCGGCGGTCGTGACGTTCACGGGTCTCGCCTCGCAGCTCACCGTTCTGACGATCTCCGGGGTCGCGGGGCTGCTCATCTCCCTCTCGCTGCAGGCGTTGTTCTCCAACATGGTCTCCGGCCTTCTCCTCCTCCAGGACAAGGCCGTGCGGCTGGGTGACGTCATCGAGTACGGCGGGGTCAAGGGAACGGTGATCCGCGTCGCGCTCCGGAACACCTGGGTGCGGACCGAGAAAGGAGAGATCGCGATCATCGGCAACAGCTCGTTGACGAACGGACCGCTCGTGAACTACAGTGCGGTCCCGCGTTTCGCCGCCGAATTCGGTGACTGATCTTCGGCGGAACGCGGGCCACCCGGACGGCGGCCAGGAAAGCGAGCCGCCCTCGCACTCGTTGCGTCGAGGGCCTAACCGTTCCTGAGGTCGTGCAGGGTCGATCCGAATACCCGGCGCGCTCGTCTCACCGACGAGCGAGCCGTGATATCTCGCCCGGACCGACGCAAGACGCCCGCGGCCCGTCGAGAATCCTCGGCGAGCGGTGGGATTAAATGCGTCGCCACATACGGTCGAATCCCCAGGTGAGTTATACGTCCGAAAGCAACATCGAGCCGACCCCGACGCACCTTGCGAACCGAACTTCCCGCTCCGCGGTGGTCCTACTCCTGGCCGTCGCGGTCGTCGCCACGATGCTCCTTGGTTTCATGTTCTCACCGGCGGCGGCAGTTCCGGGCGCGCACGCAAGCCTCGCCGCACCAACCCACGGCGCCAAGGCCGACGTCGCGAGCTCGAGCTTGCCGAGCACGGCGCCGCTTCCCCGCTTCTCCGAGCCCATGAAGCTCCCGACGATGACGACTCCGAAACTCGGTCATTTCACGATCCACGGACCTCGCCCCTCGTCCTGGGGGCCCTCGGGCGTTCCTCCCGGCGCGGGTGCCCTGCTCCCGCCCGCCGCACCTCACACCGGCTCGGGCTGGGGGAGTTCGGGTTCGCCCGGGACGACCTGGAACAACCGGCTGTGCTCCGGACTCTGGCCCGGCTTTGACAACGTCTGGGGCGTTGGGCCGCAGTCGGCCTACGCGAGCCAGTGCTATGGGCACGATGAGCCGGGAATCCAGTTCTACTCGACGCTTCCGGGAAGCGGCGGGAACGTCACGTGGAACGTTACGCTCCCGGTCGACCGCAGCCCGACCCTCAACCAGTCCGACCTCTACGCAGCGGTCTGGTTCGGGATGACTCTCACCGACCCGTTCGGCTGGCTCAACCAGTGCTACCTCGAGCTCCAGTTCTACCCCGACCAGACGTTCTACAACCCCGGTCCGCTCTTCCCGAACTGGACCGTCAACGGCGCCTGGATCGGGGCGGCCGTCGGTTGGCAGCTCGAGGCGTCCACGGGCTTTGAGGACCCGTGCTTCTACGAGCCGCTCTACCTGAACGGCGTCCCGGGTCCCTCGTACCTGAACATGACGCAGGGCGACAACATTGTCGTCAAGATGAGCGGGTACATCGGCGACCCCTACGGCGAGAACCTTTCGATCATCGACCAGACGAACAGCCAGGGCTCGAACCTGACGCTCTACAACTCGGCCCAGGGCTACCCCCTTGACCCGTCCTACTCCACCAACGCGTTCCCGGGCTCCCTCGAGTGGACCCCCGGCGGCGAATACCCCGTCACCTTCGCCTTCGAGACGGGTCATGCCGGCAATTACAACTGGCCGTCGAACAACAGCTACGGCGGCTGCAGCGGCGGGGCCGTCTCGACCCCAAGCGATCCCGGCGCACCCTGCCCCTCGTACGACCCGGGCAGCTGGGCGAACGACTCGCTCGCCCCCTGGAAGATCCAGACTCCCACCTTTTTCAACCAGAAGTCAACGGAGACGCCGGTGCAGGTCGCCTTCACGCAGCCCGAGGGCGGGATCTCTCTGGTCGACCAGACCAGCAACGGCGCCTGCTCGGGCATAGAAGGGTCGGCGTGGTGCTCCTACCCTTGGTACAGCTACTACTGCAAGGGACACCTCTTCGAGTTCGGGGCGACCGACTATCCCGGAGTCGCGAACGACTTCGGTCAATACACGCAGTTCGACCCTAACTCCCAGGCGAACCCGCTCGGGTTCGGCTACTACCCCCCGACCAACTTCTCCGTCCCCTCGTGCGGCTCGGGGAGCACGGTGCACGTCGGCACCGCGGGCGCGGTCCCCGGCCACGTCGAGTTCCTCTCCCACGACTACACCTCGGTCACGAAGGTCAAGCGCCTCCTGAACGGCGAGTACTCCATCCATGCGGTGGCGGCTGCGGGCGGCTTCTTCGGGAACTGGGCGACGAGCGGGGGTGTCTCCGTGGCGAGCGCGACCAGCGCGTGGACGTCGATCATCGTGAAGGGGCCGGGCTCGGTCAAGGCGGTCTTCACCACTCTGCCGAAGCTGACGGTCGTGAAGTTCAAGGACGCACCGTCCGGTTCCGTCGGGCTCACTCCGACGTTTACCTTCGCAGGCAACGGCACCGGGCTCGCGACGATCGCGAGCGGCTCGACCTACTCTCTGGCGCCGGGCATCTACGGCCTGCAGGCGTACCCGGCACCCGGATACAACTTCACGTCCTGGAGCGTCTCGGGCGCCGGTGCGACCGTTGCCGCCCCGGGCTTCCCGGCGACCTGGATCATCATCGACGGCTCGGCCGCGAAGGTGACCGTGACCGCGAACTACGTGGCGTCGGCATCGAACGACACGCTGTCGATCTATGTCATCGGGAGCGGTTCGGTGACCGTCGGCAACCTCACGGTCTCGAACTTCGGCTACGGCTACGGCTTTGGCTATGCGACGATGCCGGTCGGTTCGTACGCGACCACGATCACCCCCGCGCCGGGGACCGTCAACACCCAGATCCTGTACGGCGTGGACGTGGTGCTGACGAACTACTCGCTCAGCACGCAGCTCTCGCTGGAGAACGGGAGCGGTCTGTTCGAGGTCATCTTCACGGGCGCCGCGACGTTGACGCTCCTCGACACGCCGGCACCCGGTGGCGACATCGCGGTCGCCGGGGCCTCCTCTGGGCCGGGCATAGCCCCCAACGGGGGGACGATGAGCCTGGCGCCGGGGTACTACACGCTGAGCGCGCTGGCGTCGAGTGACTTCACCTTCGTCGACTGGACGACCAACAACTCGGGGCTCCTCTACATCTACTCGCCGACCTCCGTCGAGACGACGATCTACGTCTTTGCGAGCGCCAACGTCACGGCCCACTACCTCAAGGTGGCCCACGGCCAATCTGTGACGTTCAAGCTGCGCCCCGGCGGCTCGGGGACGGTCGTGTTCAACGGGCTTGACACCTACAGTGCCCGGACCCTCAACGCCACGGTCGGCGGCGGCCAGTACATCGTCCAGGCGTTCCCGGCGGCGGGATTCGCCTTCCGGGGGTGGATCTCATCCTCGGCGAACATCAACTTCGTCACCTCGCCGTTCACCGCCACCGCGATCATCACGGTGAGCGGGCATGGGACGCTGACAGCGGTGTTCGCACCGGCGCTCTACCAGGTGACGTTCGTCGTCTACGACTCGCACGGAGTCGCCGTGCCGGGCGCACGCCTCGTCGTCGCGCACCACCACCTGCTCAGCGGCGAGAGCGTCTGGTTGACGGCGGGCGCGACCGCGATACGGCTCGTGTCGACCCACGCTCTCATCGAGTGGTCCCCGTCGCTCAACCTGGCGGTGGCGAGCTCGACGAGCTCGTCGACGACGCTCACCGTCAGCGGTTCGGGAACGATCTCTGCGATGATCTAGGGCGGTCGGAAGAAGCGGAGGGGGAGTGGGTCGCTCCTCCCGCGGGAGGCGGGAGGGGCGGCGGCGCCGGCCGAAGCCGGCGCCGCAGGTCTTATCCCCGCGGCGACCCAGGCGTCCCTCGGAGTGCGAATCTGATGCCGACCCGTGCCCGGATGCCGAAAGAGAGCCGCGAGCGCTGGCAGAAGACGTACGATGAGACGCCGTATCGGGAGCTTCCCTGGTTCTCCCCCACGCCCTACTCGTGGGTCCGCCGGATCGGTACCGGGGGCTGGTGGAAGCCGGGCGAGCGCATCCTCGATATCGGCTGTGGGGCGGGCACGAACACCTTGTTCCTCGCCCGGTCGGGCTTTCGGGCGACCGGGGTCGACCTTGCACCCGGCGCGATCCGAGCCGCCACCCAACGGGCCAAGCGCGCGGGGCTGCCGGCGGAGTTCCGGGTCGCCGACGCCCTCGAGCTGCCGTTCCCGAAGGGACGGTTCGGCGGGCTGACGGACGTCGGCTGCTTTCACACTCTACCGTTCCCACTGCGCCCCCACTACGCCCGGGAACTCGCGAGAGTTCTCAAGCCCCGAGGGCGCTACGCCCTTGCCTGGGTGGCGAGGGAGTTCACGGGTGAGATGGGACCGGCCCATCGGCCGTCCGTCGAAGAGGTCGCGAGCGTCTTTGAATCCCAGTTCCAGATGCTCCGCGTCGAGTTTCTTCCCGGCCGCCGCGACTCGATTCCCGCGTACGGGGCGGTGCTCGAGCGCCGTTCCTCGCGCCAGCCCGCCCGCCGCTAGCGACTTCCGAGGCTCGTCCGGGAATCCCGTGGGCACGCACCCGGGGAACTCTCCGAACGTGCGTCAGCCTATTTTCCAGACCCCGAGTGACCGGTCATGGACCGCAACATCCGGGTACTCGGCCTCGGCATGGCGGCCCGGTCGTTCGGTGCCGCGCTGTACTTTCCTTTCCTTGCGCTCTTCCTGAGGGCATCGCTCGGTCTGGGATACCTCGAGATCGGGGTCCTGTTCTTTGCCGTCGGCCTGCTCCAGCTCCCGTTCAACCTCTTGGGGGGCCTCGCCACCGACCGGGTCGGCCGTCGGAACCTGATGATCATCGGACTTCTCGGCGAGGCCGTGGCGACGCTCGCGCTCGCCTACTCCTTCGCTCTCCGTTCCCTTCCGGGAGCGATCGTCGCAGCGACCGCCGGCGGGATGATCACGACCGTCGCCGGACCGGCCTTCAGCGCCTACATCGCCGACTTCGCCTCCGAGACCGATCGCGCCCGGGGTTTCACTTGGGCTAGGGTGGGGTTCAACGCCGGCTTCTCCGCGGGCGTCACGATGGGCGGCGTGCTCGTGGTCGCGATCGGCTTTCCGTGGGCGGTCGGCATCGGAGCCGCGGTCATCTTCGGCGTCGCCGGTGTGATGGCGGGCCTGCTCGCCTCGTCGCCGTTCGACCTCGTAAATGCGGCCGGGGATGCCCAAGGTCTTCCGAGGGCTCCGACCCAGGGGGGCCGAAGCTTCTCGGAGAGCCTCAGGATCCTCCGGAAGGACCGACCTTCCCTCGAGGTCGCGCTCGCCTTCGCCTTCGCGTCCCTCGCGGTCGCCCAGTGGTCCGTGATCTTTCCCCTGTTCGTGCAGAACGACCTCGGCGTACCGTACTACCTGCTCGGGGTCGGCCTCGCCTTGAACGGCCTCGTGGTCGTCTTCGGCCAGACGTGGACGACCGAGAGCGTCGTCG
This sequence comes from Thermoplasmata archaeon, assembly GCA_022749835.1. Lineage (GTDB taxonomy): Archaea > Thermoplasmatota > Thermoplasmata > Lutacidiplasmatales > UBA184 > Lutacidiplasma. Next base: position 9,113 of record JAKIWY010000011.1, read on the forward strand.
GCCGCCGGCACACCCGGGTCGCCGAGGTCGGCCTCGTCCTCTACGTCGTCGCCTTCGTCGGGCTCGGCGTCGCCGGCAAGTTGGGCCTCTTTCCGGTGGTCGCCTTCTTCGTCGCGGTGTTCATCCTGACGATCGGGGAGAACCTCCTCTCCATCCCCCAGTCGACGCTACCGTCCAATCTCGCCCCGGAAGGAGAGGTCGGCTCCTACAACGGGGCGTTCGGGGCGATCACGAGCGCCGGATTCCTGTTCTCGATCCTCATCGGGACCGCCGTGCTCTCCCTGACCACGGACCCCCTGGTGATCTGGGGGATCCTGATGGCGCCGGCGGTGCCGGCCCTCGTCCTCCTGAGGCACTCCGCCGCTCTCATCCCGCCGCGGGCCGACAGGATCTAGCCGCGCGCCGCGGCGGAATCCCCCCCGAGGGGTCGATGCAGCCCTGCCGGTCGCTACGGGTAGGCCCTAAGCGCCGGCGGGCGGGTCACCCTCGCCGCCGCCCCGATGCTCGGGGACCGGGCTTCACCGCGCGAATTGGATGGATGTCCTCCCGTGGGGCTGCGATGACCGGTTCCTCCGGGCGGCGCGACGCCAACGGAACCGCTGTGCGGCGACGCAACGCCCACCGGGCACTTCGGCCCCGCGCCGACGTAGCCGTCCCAGAGCATCACCTCGAAGCAGAAGCCTCCGGAGCCGCCCGTCGCGTTGACGACCGCCCAGTACGTCCCCCAGCCGCCGTATTTCCCGGAGGCGCGGGTCGCGAGGACGATGTTGAAGCTCGCATTCGGTCCGTTCTGCGACTGCTTCGCCGAGGCGGCCGTGCGCGTCGCTCCCATTCCCGCGTAGAGCGCAAAGACCGGGGAGACACCGTGCGTCACGCCGTCGACCTCGTAGACGCCGACCGAGGTTGCGTTGAGCCACTGGGCCTTCGAGACCTTGAAGGTGAAGATGACCTGCTGCGTCTTGTTGAGATGGCACGTCTCGACGACCCCGTACGGGGAAACGACCGTCTTCCCGCCGCACGGCGGGGTCAAGACCTGGACGAGCAGCTGGCTCGTCGACTGCGAACCGTTCTTGTCGGTGACCGTGAAAGCGGCCGAGTAGTTCCCGGCGAGCGCGTAGGTGTGTGTGACGTTCGCGCTCGTCCCCGGGCTGCTTCCGTCGCCGAACGACCACGCATAGGAGTACGGCCGGGTCCCCCCGGACACGAGCCCGGTGAGGGCGACCTTGAGTGGGCCGAGACCCGAGGCCGGTTTGGCGCGGGCGTAGGCGCCGAGGGCACTTCCGCCGCACGGAAGGTTGAGGCTCACGTTGGCCAGACCTCCGGTGAGGATGTAGGCGAACTTCGATCCGCTGGTGCACCCCGTGCCGGTCGCGTTGAGCCAGTAGCCTCCTTCCATCACCTGCCCGGATGCCTTGCCGGTCGCCCCGATGGGGAGCGAGGCGATCGGCCCGACGCCCTGGAAGGTCGAGGTGGCGTTGGCCGGCGTCACGGAGACCTTCGCGTTCCCCCAAGGGGCCCGCTGGTAGTCGGCAGCCCACTGGCCGTAGCCGTTGGTGGTCGCGGGGAACTGGTAGACGTTACCGTAGTCGTGGGTGTCGTTCGTTGCCGCCGAGGTGCCGAACGTGAAGGCGCCGTAGGCGCCGCGGTACTGATAGAACGGATACATGCAGTTCGTCTTCCCGGAGGTCGACGGGCCGGGGCAGCTCGCGTTCACCTCGTTCTCCCCTCCCTGGGAGGAGCTCATCGCGATCTTGTTCGGGTACGACTGGGCTCCGGGGAGTCCCATCTGGGGCAGCGAGAGCTGCATCTGGCCGCTCTGGGTCCATCGACCCGGGAAGTAGGAGTCGCACGTGCCGTCCCCCGGATAACTGCACGGCGTGTTCGGGTTCAGCGAGTGGCCGACCTCGTAGGCGAAGGCGATGGCGCCCGGGTTGCTCGCGCCCCAGCCCAAGGTCGCGTTGGCGGTCGCGTTCGCGTAGTACGGCGAAAGGATGAGTCCCCCGTTCTGGAGGACGACGCTCCCCGAGCCGCGGACGTTCGGGTCCGAGACGCCGAGCTTCCAGCCGGCCTTCGTGCTCTGCGCCACCCCGCTATAGTTCACGAAGACGTGGTCGTTGGAGTGCATCACCAGGATCGCTGTCGTCCCGGCGCTGTCGATCGGGCCGGCGAACGCCGCGTCCTCGAAGATGTAGCCCCCGATGAGCTGGAGCTGCCAGACGATGGCGCAGGCGAACCACTCGTTGGTCCCGGCGCTGAACGCCTCGTAGAACGCACCGTTCGACAGGCAATCCTGAGCGCCGCTCCCTGAGCCGGTATACGCGGGAGGCGCCGGATAGAACTGGAGCTCGAGGTACGCCTGGTTGCCGCCGCCGTTGCTCGCGGTGTCGTAGACGACCCCGCCGAACCAGACCGTCGCGTAGAAGTTCCCCTGCGCGTAGCTGCTCGAGTCCGCCGGCAGGACCATCTGGAAGTTCGCGTCCTCGCCGGAACCCGAGACGTTCGACACATAGCTCATGGTCGGTTCGTCGTGTCCGTAGCAGTACGAGGGGGTGTAGGAAGCCCAAACCGAGGACGACCACAGCATCCCGTCGCACTCATGCTGGAGGTGCGCGCGGGGTTGGGCGGCGGTCACGAAGTGCGAAGACACCGCGGAGGACGGGGCCGCCACGACGCCGTGGGGCGAAAACGCCGGAAGGACGCCGATGAGGGCGATGACAACGCCCAGCGCGACCACGCCCTTCCCCCACCGAGAAATCCCCCGATGCTCCCTATGTGGCCCACCCGGCGACCGGCACGCTTGTCCCACTCCGACCATGCGACGTCAGCCTCCCCAAGGCGCCCACCGCGAGGGCGGTCTTAGAGGTTCGCTTGGCCGGATTGCGACAACCGCCCCCCCTCGCGACGCCGCCGGCGTCGCCCGACCGAATAGCTATTGCGGAAGAATGGTCATCGACCGGGAAATGGAGCCCTCCGGGACCTCTGAATCCTTCTCCGTTCCCATCGATCCCGTCCGACCAGGGGGCACCCTCCGTTGACCTCTCGCGTGGTCCGTCTGGGCGTCTCGCTCGAGCCGGAGCTTCTTGAGCATCTCGACCGGTGGGTCCGCCAGCGCAACTCTCCGAGCCGCTCCGAGGCGCTGCGGGCGATCATCCGCAAGGAGCTCACCCGGGAGAGCCTTGAGGACCCGGAGTCCGACGCCGTCGCCTGCGTCGCCCTCATCTACCGGCACGACCGGCCGAACGTGCTACGAAGATTGACCGCTGCGGAGCACCGATGGGGGGACCACATCCGCTTCTCCGGCCACGCGCATCTCAAGGGAGAGTCGTGCCTCGAGGTGGTCGCGCTTGTCGGCCGGCGCCGGGAGGTGGTCGCGGCGGCCCAAGACCTGCGTGGCGTCAAGGGGATCGCCTTCGGAGAGTTCACCGTCGGTTCGCCGGCCGTCGCGGGGGGCCGGACGGGTCATCACCACCCGCATTCGAGACTCGCGAAACGCCAACGAACGGCGTCGACCGACTCCTGAACGCGGAGCGCGTCGGGGCCCGGCGAACCGGCCGGGGGTCCCGACGGGCGTGCTGCCGAACGCGTATCACGCCGGAGCGTCGGGCCTTGACGCCGCGGGCGGGGCGAAGCCGATCTCCTCGTACCGGTTGATCCGGTAGATCGCCATTGCGATCGCCCAGGTGGCGAGGAACAGGGCGACAATCCCAATCCCGAGCTCCTCGAAGTTGAGGTTGTTGAGCCAGAGCCAGAAACCACCGCCCCAGCCGAGCTCCGTCGAGAGGACTTGCAATAGCTCGACGCCGCCGATGGCGAAGGCGACCATCACGGAGATGACGGTCAACGTGAGGTTGTAGTAGATCTTCCGGATCGGATGGAGGAACGCCCAGCCGTAGGCGTATCGCATGGCGAAGCCGTCGGTCGTGTCGGAGAGCACCATGCCGCACGTGAACAGTAACGGCAGGATCAGCACCGCCCACAGGGGGATCGCGCCCGAAGCCCCGACGGTCACGCTGATCGCGATCAGCGTCACCTCGGTCGCGGTGTCGAAGCCGAGGCCGAAGAGGACGCCGATCGGGTAGATCTGCCGCGGGGTCTCGACGACCGCGAACAGGCGGCCGAAGATCCGGTAGAGGAAGCCGCGCTTCTCCATCTGCTCTTCGAGCTCCCGCTCGTCGAGCGTGCGCTCCTTGAGTCCCCGGAAGATCCGGTAGACCTCGAGGACGATGACGAGGTTGATGACCCCGATCAGGAACAGGAAGGCGCCCGAGACGAGCGTGCCGAGCAGCGAGCCGACCGCGGCGAACGCCGTGACGTGGCTCTGGACGAACTCCGTCGCCACGACGAGCCCGACCACGAGCCCGCCGACGATCGTCGAGTGCCCCAGCGAGAACCAGGTCCCGACCGTGAGCGGCCTCTTTCCCTCGTTGAGCAGCTTGCGGGTCGTGTTGTCGATCGCCGCGATGTGGTCGGCGTCGAAGCCGTGCCTGAGTCCGAGCACGTAGACGGTGATGCCGAGCCCGGTGAACAGGAGGATGGTGTGCGGAGTGCCGGCACTCGCGGCTCCGTGCGGCAGGTAGGCGAACCCGAGCGCGAACGCGGCCGCGGTCACCGCGAGGATGCCGACATACAGCGCGAGCATCTCGAGCTTCTCGCGCGGTCGAAGCGCGAGCCCGACCACCGGCGAGGGTCCTTCGACCTTCCCGACCGCCATCCGGCTTCCCGGAAAAGGCTCCGCTATATCAGTATGCGCTTTTTGAAAA
>JAKIWY010000110.1 GCA_022749835.1 Thermoplasmata archaeon
AATCCCCGGCGAGCGTGCGTGCCAAACCTCGGGGTTTATAGGGAATTAGATTCTCGGCCGGCTCGATGGAAAGAACCCCCGGCAACGCCGAGCCGTGGGGGGTTCTCGAGTGCGCCGCGCGAGCCGACCCGTCGCTCTGTCTTGCGCATCACGTGGGAGAAGGGGGCGACCCCTAGTTGGGGGAGTCGATGTCGGGGGGGTCGCCGGTCGTCTCATCCGCCCCTCGAAGCCGCCACCCGGTCCGACCTTTTTATACCGCCTCCAACGGAACTTCTTCCCATAGCCTTCCGCGCCGCCCGTTCGGCGCTCCCCTCCTTGCTTTGCTCCCTCGAAGTCCCCATCGCCGTCGAAACCCTCAGGCTGAGCGCCGCCGGCTACTGCTCGGCGCGATCGTGCTCTCGGCGCTGACCGCCGTGAGCGGGCTTCTGATCGCCCATCCCTCCGACCTCATCGGCCCCGGCCTGGCCCGTCCCCATTACGCGGTCTCGGCCCCAGCGGTCGTCGTGGGTGACGGGCAGAACACCTCGTTCATCTACCGCACCATCGGCGTCGGCGTCTCCGATTCCCTCTCGGACGGACCGTCGAGCCCCTCGATCCGTTCGTACTTCATCCACCTCACGGTGAGCCTGCCGGTCTGGGGGCTCAACCTGGAACTCACGACCAACCCGGTCTGGGGCCTCAGCACCCCCGACCGCAACCCGGGCGGCGCCGTTGACCTTCCGCCGTTGTACCTCTGGAACTGGCAGGTGTTCCGCGGAACTCTCAACGACACCCAGAACTGGACGTTGGACGTCTCGGGAACGCTCCTGCTGCGATTCATCGCGGTCGCCAACACCCCGTTCAACATCGTCGGAGAGTCGAGCCCCTCGACGAACGTCAACGTCAACGTCGGAAAGCTGGACGGCACCCACGTCCCGGGGGTATCGTTCATGATGATCAACCCGGGAGGGAACGGGAGCCTAGCGATCCCCTGGAACGACACCGACTTCGCGACGCAGGTCCAAGCTCTCCACCCGACGATCGTCCGGCTCGGGCAGACGACGGCCGTCCCGACGAGCTGGAACAACACGACCGGCCATCCGGTCTTCGGGATGTACAATTTCAACCACACGGCCGCCTTCATCCACGGCCTGGGCGCCGGTCTTCTGCTCTCGATGCCCGCGGGCAGCTGGGGCGACGGGAACTTCCTACCGGTCGGGATGCCCCTCAACAGCTCGATCCAGATCAACTGGGGCGGCTACGGTGCGGGCTCCGGTTACTTCCCGAACGACTCCGCCTACTACACCTACGTGTCGGATTTCGTCAACGCGACGATCGCCCGCAACATCTCGATCCAGTACTGGAACATCGGCAACGAGGTGCCGGTGAAGTACGGGGCGAACGTCACCGCCGAGTTCACGCAGATCTTCAACATCGCCTCCCTCGCGATCCACCAGTACCTTCCGAACGCCTCGGTCGGCACCGACGTGATGCTCGTCCCGACTTCCTTCCCGTACTTCGCGGCGCACGCCCTCAACGTCGGCTACCTCTCGTTCCACTACTATCCGGTCAACAACACCTGCCCGACCACGAACACCTACTGCGTCCCGTACGACTCGCAGGGGTACTGGCGCGACGCGAGCATGTGGACGGCGAACCACTCCCTCTACGGTTCGCACTTCATGGCACCCGCCTTGGCCCAGAGCGAGTGGTTCAACCTCACCGGCCAGCATCTGCCGGTCCTCGCGACCGAGTCGAATATCGCGAAGTCCCCCGTCTTCGGCACCGACCCTCGCCAGCAGATGCTCTTCGGGGCGACCTGGCTCATCAACTCGATGATCGACGCCGCGAGCCAGAACGTCTCGGCGTACACCTACTACGTGCTCGAGGCCCCCCCGAGCGGTACCGGCCAGCTCTCGGCGCCGTACGGTGGCTGGGGATGGGGGATGCTCAACGAGTCGGTGAACGACACCGACGTTCCGTACGCTCCGTACTGGGCACTTTCGATGTGGGGCTCGGCGCTGCCCGCGGGCGCGGCGGGCGTCGTGACGGACTCCGCCAACCCTTCGCTCATCCGATCCTATGGGTGCCTCTCGGGGGCGAACGCCTCGTTGGTCATCATCAACAAGGTCGACGTCCCGATGTCGATCCCGCTCTCGGGGGTCTACGCGCTCTCGGGCACCAGCATCAAGCTCACCACCCTCGACCAGTCGAGCTACATCGAGTCGTTCAACCAGTCGCTCGGACAGGAGCAGGTGCTCAAGTCCGGAACCTCGAGCTCCTCCTTCAGCGGCACGACCCCCGTCGTGGTCCAGATCTCAGGGTACGGGGTCGCGGTCGTCTCGTGGACCCCCGGTCCCCCCTCACCGACCGGTTCCGGTGGTTCGGGCTCCGGCGGCAACGGCGGCGGCGGCGGCTCGGGTGGCAGCGGAGGCGGCGGCGGGGGCGGCGGCACCGGGAGCGGTGGCGGTGGCTCGACCAGCGGCCCCAGCCAGAACCACTCGGGCGGCCCCGGCGGCTCCAACAACTCGAGCGGACCTTCCGGTCCTTCGAACGGCTCGCTCGGTGGAACCCACCCTCCGACGGCGGCGCAGCCGGGATCCTCGGGACACCCGACGATCCCGGGCTGGCTCATGGGCCTCCCCTCCTTGCTCTATCAATGGACCCTCAATGCCCGGCACGTCCTCGGCTTGGGCCTGCTGCTCGGCGCGGTCTCCGTCTCGGGAGTCGCCTTGAAGGGCGCGAGCCCCCCGACCCGGTCGACCCCGCCGCCCAGCGCCACAGCGCGGGCTTCCCGGTCGCGGCCCGGTGGCAGCCCCGATTCCCCGAGCCCGGGCAGGCGACGGTCTTAAGCCAACGACCCACCCATTCTATCGTTGGTCGCGGCGGATCCGCCGCGCTGAGAGCGAAGCGGGGTGGGACATCCGATGACACTTCCGGCGACAGTTAAGTCGGGAACCCACGTCGCATCCGTCCTCGGGAGGGCCACGATGCACAACCTGGAATCGGGAAGATCGGCACCGGCGGATTCGGCACGCACCCGGGCTAGGGGACGGGCCACCCGGCTCCTCCTCGTTTCTTCGCTGGTCCTCGTGATGCTCTCCCAGAGCGCGATTGCCGCGCCGGTCGGCTCACCGGGCCCGCACCCGGGAGCCCTCATCCCCTCCCACGCGGTGGCCGAGCGGCTCGCCGTTACCTCGGGGACCCACGGCCTAAGCGCGAAACACTCCCCACCCGGCGCGAGCCCGAGCTACCCGCTCAGCTGGTTCGCGTCACACCGGCCGCAGTCCTGGCACGGTGGGGGTGCCCCGGGAGCCGCGTTCGCGCAGAGCGCTTTGCGGGCCGCCTCGCACTCCCCCTCGCTCGGTCCCATCTCCCGGGCTGCCTGCACGGGGGCTAGGCCGACCATCGTGGCGTCCAACGCCACCTCCCTCCTCTGCTACGGCCACGAGGACGGGATACAATTCTACTCCAATGCCCCGGCGAGCGGGGGAAACGTCAGCTGGAACGTGACGCTGCCGGTCGACCGCAGCTCGACCGAGAACCAATCGGACCTCTACGCGGCGGTCTGGTTCGGCCTTACGTTGAGCGACCCGGCCGCCTACCTCGGCCAGTGCGAGTTCGAGCTCCAGCTCTATCCGGATTCCTCATGGCTCTCGCCCGGCACGACGGTGAGCGGAAGCTGGATCGCCGCCGCCCTCGGCTGGCAGATCGACCCGGTGAGCGGTCACGAGGATCCCTGCTTCGATGTGCCGATGCGACCGGTCGGAGCACCGTCGTCGTTCCTCAACATGACCCAGGGCGACCGGCTCACGGTCACCAGGACCGGATGGGCCGGGAGCCCGACCGGTGAGGTTGTCAACCTTACGGACCTGACCCTCGGCATCACCTCCTCGATCACCCTCTTCAACTCCTCGGGGAACTTTCCGCTCGACCCGGCCTACTCGACCAACTCGTACCCGAACGCCCTCGAGTGGTCGGCGAGCGGCGAGTTGCCGATCGCCTTCGCCTTCGAGACCGGCCTCGCGGTCAGCTCGACGATCCCCTCGAACAACTCGCTCGGCGGCTGCAGCCCCGGGGTTCCTCCCGGCGGTGTGTTCAATCCGGCGATCCCCTGCCCGAGCTACGACCCCGCGAGCTGGATCAACGACACGTTGAGCCCGTGGCGGATCGGCGTCCCGACGTTCTTCAGTGCCCTCGGCCGCACCACGCCGGCGCAGCTCGGGTTCACGCAGGACTTCGGCGGGGTGAGGCTGATCGACAGCGCCCCGGGCGCCGCGTGCGACAACCGAGTCGGAAGCAGCTACTGCACGTACCCCTGGTACAGCTTCGCCTGTTCCTCCCACACCTTCGAATTCGGCGCGACCGACTATACGGACGTCTCGAACGACTTCGGGCGCTCCTTGGAGTTCGTGCAGAATCCGGAGGCGAACGTGGCCCAGTCGCCGTTCTTCCCGATGTCGAACTTCTCCGTGCCGAGCTGCCCCGGCGCGGGCGACACGCTGCATCTCGCGGTCTCGCCGGCCGCGAGCGGCTCCTCGATCCTGGCGCTCTCCCACTCGTATACCGTCGCAACCGCGCTCAACGGCCTCTCCGGCGGCGTCTACTCGGTGAGCGCTCGGCCGGCCCCCGGTGCCTCGTTCCTCCAGTGGAACATCTCCGGCTCGCTCCTCATCGACTACCCGATGAGCCCGAACGCCTCGGTGACCGTCACGGGAAGCGGGACTCTGACGGCAGACTTCGGCTCGAACCCGACGCTTCCCGACGTCTACTTCAACGACTCACCGTTGTCGGGCCGGATCGCACTCACCAACTCGAGCCTCTTCAGCACCGGCGTGCCGGTCGGCACGTTCGCGAGCGGCGACTCGCTCTCCCTACTACCTGGCGTCTACAGCGTACAGGCGTACCCTCCGGCGGGAAGTGTATTCACCCGGTGGACGGCGACCGGGGGTCTCTTGGTCGCCGCCGCCTCCCTCCCGTTCACTTGGATCACCGTGACCGGCTCGACCGAGGTCGCGACCCTGACCGCGCACTACGCCGTCTCCGCCGGTATGGCGTCGGTCACCCTCAGCACGATCGGCAACGGAACCGTCTTCCTGAACGGCTCCCCGACGACGAGCCAGCTCGTCAAGGTCGGCTCGTACAACGTGAGCGAGAACCCGGCGCCGGGATGGGCATTCCTCGGATGGAACTACACTCCGCTCGCGCTGTTGACCGATTTCGGGTCGGCGACGAACGTCTCCCTTGGGGCCGGTCCCTCGAACCTGACCGCCGTCTTCGCCGCGCTCGTCCACACGGCGATCTCCCCGGCCGGCGGCGGGCTCATCGCCATCGACGGGAGCGTCCCGTTCGTCAACGGGGGGATCGACCGGCTCACCCCGTCCCTCTACCGAGTCACCGCCGTCCCGGCGCCCGGGTTCGCCTTTGTGAAATGGTCGGTCAGCAACCCCGGGGCGCTCAGCGTGAACCGCTCGAACGTCGCCAACACCCACTTGAAGGTCAACGACACCGGGACCCTGACGGCGAACTTCGTCATGAGCTTCAACGAGACGGTCACCTTCATGGACAGCCCGTCGACCGGCGGCAGCATCATGTTCAACGTGCTCAACAACTACACCGGCACCAACTTTGCCGCCGACGCCGCAGCC
>JAKIWY010000111.1 GCA_022749835.1 Thermoplasmata archaeon
CCCGAGGGCGCTTCGTGTTCGGGGCAATCAGATAGAAGGGGGAGAGGAGTCGCTTTGGAGGTGGCACGCCCTAAAGTCCGTGAAGGAACGCACCGACCGGAAGCTCCGGGGGACGGTTGAGAATGAGCCGCTCCACCTTCCTCTTCCTCCTCTCGCTCCTCTCCTTCCTCCTGTTCCTCGCTCTCGAGCCGCTGCTCGGATTCTCGCTCTTCGGTTCCGACACCGGGGAGTACTATCGATTGACCGCCGGCCTGGTAGGGACCGGCCACATCCCGACCGGCTCCGCCTACGGAGGGTGGGGCTTTGGCTACCCGGATTTTCCCGGCACGTTCCTTTTGGCCGGGGCGAGCGCCGGGGCGCTCGGCCTCGACCCCCTCTCCGCGCTTACCTGGGTCGTCCCGTCGGTCGCGGTCCTCTCGGTGCTTCCGCTCTTCCTCCTCTTCCGCCGAGTCTTCCCCAGTGACGCGGTGGCCCTCCTCGGAGCCGCCTTCGCGAGTGTCGCGATGCCGCGCCTCTTCTCGATCGCCCACCCGGCCCCTCTCGCCCTCGGGGACTTCCTCGTCGTCGCCGGTCTCTGGATGTTCATCGAGGGCCGGCGGGAGATCCGGTGGTACTTCCCCCTCGCCCTGGTGGGCGCGTCGCTCATCGTGACGCACCACCTTTCGAGCTACTTCTTCCTGGTCAGCGCCGCCGGCTCCCTCCTGCTCTATGAGCTCGTGCGCCCCGGTCTCTGGTCTCGCCGCTTCCCGGCGCGGGAGCTTGCGTTTCTCGCGGCGTTCTCGGTGGGCCTGTTCGCCTACTGGTTCGAGTACGCGCGCTCGTTCGCCACCATCCTTCCGGAGGGTACGGCGGGAATCGTCTCCGTCAGCCTGGGAGGGTTCATCGCCGGGGCGCTCGTCGGTCTGTTGGCGGTCGGCTGGATCATCCGCTGGCGAAGGAGCCGAGGTTCGACCCGCGTCGGGTGGGTCCGATTCCCCACGGACTTCAGCGTGGCCCGGGACACCGCCATCCTCCTGGTCGGCGCCTTCGGCGCGGCCGCCGCGCTTCTGTTCGTCTACCTCCCCGGTACCTCCCAGTCCACGACGTCTGGGGCGATCCTCTACTACACACCCGTACTGTTGATCGGGGCGTTCGCGGCCGGGAGCCGACGACTGTTCTCCGAATCACGGATGGGCCTATACGCCCACAGCTGGCTCGGGGCGATCGGCCTTTCCGCCGCGTTCGGCATCCTCTCCAACAGCGCCGTCATCCTTCCGTCACGCCACGCCGAGTACCTGCTCATCCCCATCGGCCTGCTTGCGGCGCTCGGTGCCGGTCGGCTGATCGCCCGCCTCGGTGACGAGCGGGGTCGCCGTGCCATGTGGGCCGGGGCGTTGGGCGTGGTGGTGCTCATCGCCGCCAACGCGGCGATCGCCTACCCGCCACCGGCGGACCTCGTCGGCTTCCAGGAGGGGCTCACCCACCAGGACGCCGCCCTGTGGATGTGGGTCGGTGTCGGGGTTCCCGGCTGGGCGGTCGTCGCGAGCGATCACCGGTTGAGCTCGATGATCTTCGGCTTCGACGGGAACCGGGCGACATGGGACTCGACGCCGTCGCTCTTCCTCGGCAGTAGCCGCAGCGCCATGCTCTCCGAGCTCAACGGGAGTCTCGCACCGCACGGCACCCCGCGGCCGGTCAACGCGGTCGCGATCGACCAGACGATGTACGGCGGGGTGGCGCTCGACCCGAGCCAGGGGGCGAGCCCGCTGAGCGCCGCGGCCAAGGCGTGGTTCGGCGCGCCGCCGTTCGTCCCCCTCTACGAGAACGGACCGCAGGCCGTCTATTGGGTGGTCGCGCCGGGCTCCAGCGCCACGTAACGCTCCCTACGGCCGTCCGGCGACCAGCGGAGGATCGGAACGGGGCTCTGGAGGGAGAGCTGCCCGAGGAGCCGGTCCGCCCAGGCGAGCTTGCGGCGCTTTCGCGGCGGGTCCTCCTCCGAGGGGTCGAGCCGGTTCGCGTCGAACCCCCAGAGCAGGATGCGGGCGGCGCCCAGGTGTTCGGCGAGGAAAGCCGCCCGGTCGCCGTCGGTGAAGCCGCCGACGTTCAGCAGTCCGTCGTGCGGCGGACCGGAGGTCGAACCGCCGAGCTCGCCGGAGAACTCCCCGACCCAGCGCTCGAGCGCCGGAACGTTGTCGCCGTGCGCGTGGATGAGGGCAAACGCGCCGCGAGCGTTCGCGAGGACCTCGGAGGCCACGGGGCCGTCGAGGTCGGTCACGATCACATCCGGGGTGAGTCCGGCACCCAGGCACGACTGCGCGGCGCCATCGGCCACGAGGATTCGCGTGGGCCGCTCCGAGGGAGGCAGGGTCCAGATCGGAGGGGGACCGGCGGAGGGGGCGAGGCCGACGACGATCGCCTCGCTGCCCTCGAGCCGGGGGCGAAGGCGCTCGAGCGGGTCACGGCGAGCGGTTTCCGAGAGCAGTCCGATCAGGCGTTGCGTCGCGGCCCGCTCGAGTTCCTCGGGGAAGCCGAACTCCGACTGAATGCGCCGGTAGATAGGCGCCCAGGAATCGTACTGCACGGCGTAATCGATGCGCTCCACGCTCGAAACCCTTTATAATGAGGGCACTGCTTGCATCCTCGAGGAACAGCTCTTATGCGTCCGCTCGCCCAAGAGATACTATCGCACCTACCCGGCGAGACGAAACGCGGAGCCGAGCCGCCGGCGCCTCTCGCGGGCGACGACGCGGAGCTCGAGACGGTCCTTGCCTCGCTCAAGACGAACATCAAGGTCGTCGGGTGCGGCGGCGGCGGGTGCAACACGATCAATCGGCTCGCCGAGGAGGGCCTGAGCGGCGCCGATATGATCGCCTGCAACACCGACGCGCAGCACCTTCTCACGATCCACGCTCCGAAGAAGATCCTCCTCGGCCGGCGGCTCACCCGTGGCCTGGGCGCCGGAGCCCTGCCGCAGATCGGCGAGCAGGCCGCGAAGGAGGCGGAGGACGAGCTCAAGAAGGCGCTCGCGAACTGCGACATGGCGTTCATCACCTTGGGACTCGGCGGCGGCACCGGAACCGGCTCCGCCCCCGTGGTCGCCCAGGCGGCCAAGGACGCCAACGGCGGCAACCCGCTCACCATCGCCGTCTGCACGCTTCCGTTCTCGAGCGAGGGGCTCGTCCGGACGGAGAACGCGATGTGGGGGCTCGAGCGCCTTCGGCAGAGCATCGACACCGTCATCACCATCCCGAACGACCGGCTCCTGGAGCTCGTTCCCCGGCTTCCGATCCAGACCGCCTTCAAGGTCGCCGACTCGGTGCTCGCCCGTGCGATCCGGGGGATCACCGAGATCATCACCCGGCCCGGCCTCGTCAACCTGGATTTCAACGACCTCAGGACGATCATGAAGGGCGGTGGCGTGGCGCTCATCGGCATCGGCGAATCGGAGAGCGAGAACCGCGCCGAGGACGCCGTCCTCGAGGCGATCAACTCCCCGCTTCTCAAGGTCGACATCGCCGGGGCGACCGGGGCGCTCATCAACGTCACCGGCGGGCCGGATATGACCGTCAGCGAGGCCCAGAAGGCCTCCGAGGTCGTCCAGAAGGCGATCTCTCCGACCGCCCGGATCATCTGGGGAGCCGCCGTCGACCCGACGATGCAGAGCACGATCCGGGTCATGCTGGTAGTCACCGGAGTTAAATCCCCCCAGATTTTCGCCGGGGCACCGACATCCCTCGGTCCGGGCCGCAAGGCGGGTCCCGAGATCGACGTGGTGCGGTAAGGCCGTAGATGGCGTTCTTGGACCGGGCCCAGCGCGTACAGGACCGGTTCGACGGCCGTTTGAAGTCGGTCGGCCACGGGAAGTTCGGGCGCATCCTTCGGATGGCGCGCAAGCCGACGGTCGAGGACTACGTGAAGGTCCTCGAGGTCACGTGGCTGGGCGCGGTGGTCATCGGCGCCGTCGGCTTCTCGATCTACATCTTCTTCACGCAAGTCGGACCGTGGCTCTGGTCGAACTTCTTCGCCAGCCTGTAGCTCTGGGCCCTCTGAGGTACACGAACGAACATGCAGGGTAATCCGCCGGGGGAAGGGATCGGCCTCCTCTCCGAGGAGGAGGTGGCCAAGCGCGACGCGCCCGTGGCGCCGAGCGCTCCGGCCCCCCCCGTTCCCGCCGCGGTCGCCCCGGCCCCCGTGCCGCACCATGAAGCGCCCTCCCTCCTTTCGCTCAAGCCCGCGGACGACCTGAGCCGCAACGTCACGGCCGGGACGGTGACGAACCTCTCGGCGGTCCTGTCGAGCGCCCACCCGCAGCCCGGCGACGTCCAGGTGAGCGTCGAGATCGCCTACACCTCCACCTATCCCGGAGAGGGGGCGGAGTGGCCGGTCTCCTGGCTCCCGCCGGGGAAGCGGAGCTTCGTCGAGCTGGTCGCCCGCCGCGAGAAGGCGGTCGTGAGCGTCGGCCCGGGGCTGAGCGTGCCCTTCACCTTCGAGGTCACCGCGCCGGTCGGCGTGCGCTACGGCGACCGCGTCGAGATCCGCCTGCTCGCCCAGTGGCCGGACGCGAGCCGCCCGGCGAAGCTCACGCTCGCCTGCGTCGCCCGCCAGGCGGTGCTCGCCATCAAGACCTCGAGGGGCTACGAGCGCGAGGTCGCCGACACCCTTCTCGCCCGGGCCGAGGAGAAGCCGGACGTCGTCTTCGCCCTTCTGGTTCCCGCCGCGCTGCGGGGGTACGTCTTCGCCGAGGGGATGAGCTTCGAGGGCGTCCGGGAGATGCTCAAGGGGATCCGCAAGGCCCGCGGTCTCGTCGCCGGGGAGACTACCTTGAAGGAGGTCGAGCCGCTCCTCGTCCCGAAGATCACGGTCGAAGGGTTCGTCGAGGGCGCGATCGTCGAGCTCATCGCCGGTCCGTTCAAGGGCGAGAAGGCCCGGGTGCGGCGCATCGACCAAGGGAAGGAGGAGATCACCGTCGAGCTCATCGAGGCGGTCGTCCCGATCCCGGTGACCGTGCGCGGCGATCACGTTCGTATGCTCGAAAAGGGAGGCGGCAAGAGTGGCGGATGAGGTGAGCGTCCTGGTCGAAGGCGGCAAGGCGACGCCCGGGCCCCCGCTCGGTCCGGCGCTCGGCCCGCTCGGCGTGAACGTCGTGCAGGTCGTCCAGCAGATCAACGAGCAGACCAAGGGGTTTGCCGGGATGCGCGTGCCCGTCATCGTGCGCGTCGACCCCGCGACCCGTGCCTTCACTCTCACGGTGGGCCGCCCGTCGGTCGCCGCGCTGCTCCTCAAGGAGGCCGGCAAGGAGAAGGGCTCGGGGAAGTCGAAGACCGAGGTCGCCGGTGACGTCTCGATGGCCGCGGTCAAGACGATCGCCGAGGCGAAGGGCGAGGACCTGTTCGGTGGCAGCATCGAGGAGCGGGTCAACCAGGTCATCGGCACGTGCGTGTCGATGGGCATCACGGTCGACTCCGAGTACCCTCGAGCCGTGCTGTAGCGGCGCATCGCCGCCCGGGGTGCCCGATGTTGGGCGGTGGGGCCGGTCCCGGACCGGAACTGTCGAATGCCGAGATCGTCGTCTACTCGGTGCTCTCGG
>JAKIWY010000112.1 GCA_022749835.1 Thermoplasmata archaeon
GAGCCGGTAGGTCCGCTCGTCCGGGATCAGCGATAGCGTCTCGTAGAACCGGCTCAGCGTCCGACGGCCCGGGCGGATCCGCCCGGGGTCTCTCGAAAGGGAGCCCAACCGAGCGAGGTAGTCGAGTAGCGCGTCCCATTCGGTGTCGGTGAGCGATTGGGCCGGCGCGGCCTGACGAAGCCGGGCGAGCAGGGTCGGAGCGTCGAGCTCCCCCTCCGCGCGCAGCGCGGCGACCACCTGCTGGGCGACCGCGAGCCGGTTTCGGGTCCGCCAGCGCGTCGGCTCGATCTCGCCGGCCATGGCACGGCGCGACAGGACGGCGGCCTCCTCGAGGTCCTCGTCGTCCAGGGCGAGGACGACCCCCTGGATGGTCCGGTCGAGCCGGTGGCCCGAGCGGCCGACGCGCTGCAGCAGTCGACCGGCCTGGTGGGGCGAGCCGAACTGGACGACCAGGTCGACCACGCCGACGTCGATTCCGAGCTCGAGCGAGGAGGTGGAGACGAGACCCCGCAACGACCCCGCGCGGAACGCCTTCTCGGCCTCCTCGCGGACCTCCCGGGAGAGTGAGCCGTGGTGGACGGCGGTGGGAAGGTCGGGGGCGAGCTTTGTGAGGCGGGCGGCGAGGCCCTCGGCGGTCGGCCGCGTGTTGACGAACACGAGGGTCGTACGATGCGAGCGGATCTCCTCCTCGACGCTGCGCAGCGCCCCCAGGAGCACTTCATCCGCCTTGAGCTCGGAGACGAGGAGCGGGTCGAGCGGCGGCCGGTCCTTCGGCGGCAGGTCCGTGCGGATCGAGATCCGTCGAGGCTGCTTGGCGACCCGTACCTCGACCTCCCTCGGCTTCGGGGAGAGGAATCGGGCGACCTCTTCCGGGTTGCCGACGGTCGCCGAGAGGCCGATTCGGCGGACGGGGTGACCCGTGAACTCATCGAGCCGCTCCAGGGAGAGCGCCAGCTGGGCTCCCCGGTCGGAAGGGGCGAGCTCGTGCAGCTCGTCGACCACCACCGTCCGGACGTTGCGAAGCCCTTCGCGCAACCGGCGACCGACCAGGAGCAGCTGGAGCGTCTCGGGCGTGGTGAGCAATAGGTCCGGCGGCCGCCGCGACTGCTTGTTCCGCTCGGCGGTCGAGGTGTCGCCGTGCCGCACGGCGCCCTTCAAGCCGACCTCGGCTACGAGCGATACCATCCGCTCGGCGAGGTCCCGGTTCAACGCCCTCAACGGCGTGATGTAGAGGATGCTCACCGGCGGGGACGGGTCCTTCAGCTGTCGGGAGAGCAGCGGGAGGAGCGCGGCTTCCGTCTTTCCGGTGCCGGTCGGCGAGATCAGGAGCGCATCCGACGCCCCGTGGAGGACGGGGAACGCGAGGTTCTGGATCTCGGTGAGCTCCGTGATCCCGCGCCGCTCGACGGCGGCGAGCAGGCGGGCATCGAGGCGGTCGATCGCCGACGGGCTGCCGATGGGCATCGCTGGGAGCACGGCCGGGCAGGGGGAAAGCGTGGCCGGGTGGCGAGAGGACCTACGAGCGGCCGCTCGGCCGAAGGTCGAGCATCCTGAGTCCAAAGCTCTCGTCGAACGGCCGGGCGAACGACAATCCCTTGAACTCGCTGACGGAAAGCTCGAGGAGGACCGAGACCGTCGCCCGGATCAGGTGGCCGCCGACCAACGCGTGGGCGCTGTTGGCGAGTCCGGCGTGCAGATGCAGGCTCGGTCGGCCCTCGTCGGAGGCGATCGACCCGTGCAGCGCCACCACCTCATGGGGCTCAGCGAGCTCGAGCGCGTCGTACTCCTGGCCGTTCCAGTAGCCGATCGTCGCTCGGCCGAACATCCCAATGCCCATCTCGACGACCCCGGCGCGGATCGCGTGGCGCTCGGCGAACTCGGAGAGCGCCGGGTGCACCTCTTCGCCGGCGCTCAAGCGCACCATCCAGTGCTCTCCTGAACGCGCCTCCTGCATCGAGCGAGCCAGATGGAGCCCGATTATCTGGGTTGCGTGCCGCGATCGATCCGGGCTCGGCGGCCACCTTGAGGGCGGGTGTTCCACGACCTCTCCACCACGACGAGCAATGGTAATTCGGTCGGCCGTCTCTGCCGCAAGCTCCGAATGGTCGAGACGGCTCTGCCATCGCCTAACCTGCCCCGCCCCGACGTCGCCGGCGTCGTCCGCCGCATCGGGGGCCGTGGCCCGGCCGCCGTGGCGCTCTCCGGGGGCGTCGACTCGAGCGTGGTCGCCCTCCTGGCCCGCGAGGCCCTCGGGGAGCGGGCGACGGCGGTCACGCTCGTCGGGGCGGCGGTCTCCCGAAGCGAACGGGATCGGGCGATCCGGGTCGCCGCCACGGTCGGGATACGCCACATCCTCGTTGAGGTCGACCCGCTCCGAGAAGAGGCCTACGCCTCGAACCCGAAGGACCGCTGCTACCACTGCCGGAAAATCGAGACCCGGGCGATTCGGGAATGGGGCTCCCCCCACGGCATTGTGCAGTACCTGGACGGGGTGCACGCCGACGACCCGGGGGAGGACCGACCGGGGATCCGCGCGATGGACCAAGCGGGCTTCCTCCACCCGCTCCTCGAAGCCGGGTGGGGCAAGTCCGTCGTCCGCGAGATCGCCCACGAACGCGGTCTACCGACTTGGGACGAACCGTCGGACGCCTGCTTGGCCTCCCGCATCACCCACGGGGACCGGATCACGGCCGAGGGGCTGGCGCGGGTCGCCGACGCCGAGGAAAGGGTGCGATCGCTCGGCTTCCGGCGCGTCCGGGTGCGCGTGCGCGGCGAGGGAGCGCGCGTCGAGGTGGACGGCCCCGAGGTGAGCCGATTGCTCGCCGAGCCCACCGCGTCGACCGTCCGGAGCGAGCTCGAGCGACTCGGCTTCCGGGAGGTCACCCTCGACCTCGTCGGGTACCGCAGCCGCCCGGGGGCGTAGGAGCGAAAGAGTTGGCCGCGACCCGCCGCTCCCCGATGCCGTCGCTCGCCGACCTTCCCGGGCGCTTCGAGCTCGAGACGGAGATGGTGCCGCAGGGCGACCAGCCCGAGGCGATCCGGGACATCGTTCGGAGGATCCGCGGGGGGGAACGCTACGTCACCCTGCTCGGAGTCACCGGCTCGGGCAAGACGTTCACGATGGCCCATGCGGTCCAGGAGCTCCAGCGTCCCACGCTGGTCGTCTCCCCGAACAAGACGCTCGCCGCCCAGCTCGTCAGCGAGTTCCGGGCCCTGTTCCCGAAGAACGCGGTCGAGTACTTCGTGAGCTACTACGACTACTATCAGCCCGAGGCGTACGTCCCCCAGGTCGACCTCTATATCGAGAAGGACGCCTCCATCAACGAGGAGATCGACAAGCTGCGCCACCGCGCCACCCAGGCGCTGCTCACCCGGCGTGACGTCCTGATCGTCGCCTCGGTCAGCTGCATCTACGGGCTCGGCTCGCCGGAGGACTACCGGGCCCACGTCGTCGACATCAGGAAAGGCGAGGAGCGCAGCCGCTCCGAGCTGTTCGACCTCCTGGTCCGGATGAAGTACACTCGCAACGACATGGAGTTGAAGCGCGGGCGCTTCAGCGTGCGCGGCGGCACGATCGACCTCATCGGAACCGGCGAGTCGATGCACCGGATCGTCCTCGAGGGGGACCGGGTGGGGGCGATCCTCGAGGTCGACCGGGACACCAAGGAGGAGGTGCGGGAGCTCGACCGCCTCACCGTCTTCCCGGCGACGCACTTCCTCACCGTGGAGGAGCGCCTCGACGACGTCCTCGCGGCGATCACGCGGGACAAGGAGATCGCCGTGGCGGCGCTCCTCAAGAAAGAGAAGATCGTCGAGGCACAACGCCTGCGCAGCCGGACCGAGTACGACATCGAGATGATCAAAGAGACCGGCTACTGCTCGGGGATCGAGAACTATGCCCGGTACTTCTCCGGAAGAAAGCCGGGCGAGCCTCCGTACACCCTGCTCGACTTCTTCCCGCAGGACTACCTAGTCTTCGTCGACGAGTCGCACGTCACGCTCCCCCAGCTCCAGGGGATGTACAAGGGCGACCGCAGCCGAAAGGACAACCTGGTCGACTTCGGCTGGCGCCTACCGTCCTGCCGGGACAACCGCCCGCTGAAGTTCCCCGAGTTCCTCGTGAGGACCCCTCAGGTCATGTTTGTCTCCGCGACGCCCGGCCCTTTCGAGCGCAAGGTCTCGAAGGGGATCGTCGAGCAGATCATCCGGCCTACGGGTCTGGTCGACCCTGAGATCGAGATCCGCCCGGTGAAGGGGCATATCGCGGATCTGGTCGCCGAGCTCAAGATCAGGGTCGAGCGGGGGGAGCGCGCGCTCGTCACGACGCTCACCAAGGCGACGTCCGAGGAGCTCTCGACCTACCTCGCGAACCTCGGCCTCAAGGTCCGATACCTGCACTCCGACGTGGAGACGATCAAACGCATCGAGATCCTGCGCGATCTCCGGCTCGGACGGTTCGACGTCCTCGTCGGGATCAACCTGTTGCGCGAGGGTCTCGACCTCCCCGAGGTGAGCCTCGTTGCCATCCTCGACGCCGACAAGGAGGGGTACCTGCGCAGCGAGACCTCGCTCATCCAGACCTCGGGGCGCGCCTCGAGGAACGTGATGGGAAAGGTGATCCTCTACGCGAACCGGACGACCGGCTCGATGGCGCGGGCGATCGCCGAGATGAACCGCCGGCGGGTCGTCCAGGTCGAGTACAACCGAAAGCACGGGATCGTTCCCGAGACGGTGCGCAAGGAGATCCGCTCGCTGCTCGCCGAGCCCGGGGAGGAGGAGCGTGAGGAGCTCGACGTGGAGGGGCTCGGCGCCCGCTGGAAAGAGAAGCTTCCGCTCCTGCTCGCCAATCTCGAGGAGGAGATGCGTCTCGCCGCCGAACGCCTCGACTTCGAGGAGGCCGGGCGGATCCGGGACAGGATCCGGGCGATCGAGCGGCGGGGAGAGTCGACCCGCTCCTCGCGTCCCTCGGCGCGCGCGGCCGAGGCCGAGCACTCCCACTCGCGCTCCGGTTAGGCCCCCGACGGGGGCTGCGGCCCGCGGCAGCTTTATGTGAAAGCCCACTTGACTGTTTTCCAATGAACTTGAACCCGGAACGCTCGGGAGCCTCCGCGGACTCCGAGGACCTCTCCCCTCCGAGCCTCCGGCGTCCCCCCGAGACGTCGATCTCCCCGGCGGTGTTCGCCGTCGTCATGATCGTGGTCGCTGCCGTGTCGGTCTCGGCGACCGCGGTGGCGCTCGCCTACCTGGACCATCCCGCCGCCGCGTCGGCCCTCAAGGTCACCGACGACGCGGGCCGGAGCGTCTCGCTCTCGGGGCCGGCCCAACGGATCGTCGTTCTGCAGCCCAGCGCGATGGACATCGTCTACCGGCTCGGATTGCGAGATCGCGTCGTCGCCGTGGACTGTGGCGGGGCCACCTCCGGAGGGGTCCTGCAGGACTACACTCCCTCGCAGGTCGCGCTGTGGAACTTGTCGAGCACCGGTTGCGTCGTGGCGTTCCCCTCGCTCGACTTCCAGGCGCTCTACTCCTTCCACCCGGACCTCGTCATCGGAGCGGCCGGAACGA